>DAIRVB010000112.1:0-10030 GCA_036803065.1 Streptosporangiaceae bacterium | reverse complement strand
CCAGAAGGTGACCCGCTCGGCCGGGTCGCCGGCCCGGGCCGCCGTCTTGATCCGGGTGCCGCAGCGCCGGCACGGGCGGCCGCCCCGCCCGTAGACCCAGTGCTCCTCGCCCCGCCTCGACACGCCCGTGGTGATATGGCCAATCCGGTTCTTGTTCGCGTCGAGCAGGCGCCTGGCCAGTTCCACCAGGGCCGCCGGGTCGGCGATGTCAGCGACCGGGCGCCAGGGGTTGATGCCGCGCAGGAACAGGACCTCGCACTTGTACACGTTGCCGACGCCCGCCAGGTTCCGCTGGTCGAGGAGGGCCTCGCCGGCCGGGCGCCTGGGGGCGGCGCGCAGCCTGCGGACCGCCTCGTCCGCGTCCCAGCCGGGTCCTAGCAGGTCTGGGCCGAGATGGCCGGTCACCTGCTCCTCCTGTGCCGTGCGGACAACTTCGACGACACCCAGCTGATAGCCGGTCGCCTGCCACGTGTCGTTGGCGAGCGCCAGCCGGATCCGGTGGCTGTCCAGGACCCGGTCACCGGCCGGGTGGACGCGCCAGGAGCCGTCCATCCGGAGATGGGTGTGCACGGTCAGGCCGCCTTCGACCCGGAGCAGCAGGTGCTTCCCGCGGGACAGGGACTCGGTGACGGAGCGGCCAGTCAGGTCGGTGGTGGCAAAACGGGGAACCCGGAAATCACTGCGGGTGAGCACGCGTCCCGCCAGCGCCTCACGGAGCCGCTTGGCCGCGAGCCAGACCACGTCCCCCTCAGGCACCCGAGGCGTCCAGCCCGAACTGGCCGGGCGGATGGACCGCCCCGGCGGCAGCCTCCGGCCGAGCGGCGGTCACAGCAGCTTGCGGAGGCGGAGCAAGTCGAACACGCTGGCCTCAATCTTGAGCCGCCCGGTCAGCCACGCGCGGGCGAAGCTCCCAGGGTCGTCGGCGATCTTCAGGAGATCGTCACTTTTCGCAGTGAATCTCACCTGGGCGGGCGGTTCCCCGCCAGTCGCTTCCGTGACCGGCCCGGCGCCGTCGGGACCCAGCCGGATCAGGAAGGTGAGCCCGAGATCATCCACCCGGCAGCTGATCACCCGGTCAACCAGGTGAGCAGCACGGTCTTCCGGGCCCATCTCGGACAGCCGGCTGGTCAGGGTCTCCAGCGCCTTGCGGCATTCCTCAGCAGTCGCCATCGTCCACCTAGCTTCCCAGACAGTGTCCATTCTGCAACTCGCGCACCGCCCAGTAGCGGATCGGTCATGGCGCCGGCGCGCCGGGTGACCCGTCCTGTCGGCTCTGGACGGTAGCGTTCCTCGGAGAACCGGTGCACGGCGAAGGACGTGGCTGGACGAGAGGAGCACGGCCTGATGGAGCGCGACAGCGACAGTGCCCCCCGGCCTCAACAGGCTGCACCGGAGCCTGCCGCGCCGGGGCCGCCGGAAAGCGGTGACGGCCGCGTCGATCAGGCGCTGGCCAGGCTCGCCGACCTCGATGGGCTGCCAATCGACGAGCACCCGGCGGTGTTCGAGGCTGTGCACGGGGGGCTCACCGCAGCGCTCGGGACACTGGACTCGGGGGCGCAGGACATATCCGGTACTCCGGGCACTCGTGGAACTTCAGACCCATCCATCACGCCCGGAAGCTGAACGACCGGGCGGCCGCTGCATGGGCACGCGGAGACGGCTGGATGCCGAACTGGTGCGACGGGGACTCGCGCGGTCCCGTGAGCACGCTGCTGAGCTCGTCACCGCCGGCCGGGTCGTCGTGGCTGGCCAGGTGGCCGGTAAATCCGCCACCCAGGTCGCGCCGGATGCCCCGATCGCGGTGCGGGACCTGTCCGCGGAGCCCGAGTACGCCTCCCGCGGGGGCCGGAAGCTCGCGGGGGCCCTGGCGGCCTTTCCTGGCCTGATCGTGGCCGGCCGGCGCTGCCTCGACGCGGGCGCGTCCACCGGCGGGTTCACCGATGTCCTGCTCCGTGCGGGCGCCGCGCAGGTGGTCGCGGTGGACGTCGGCTACGGCCAGCTGGCCTGGCGGCTGCGCAGCGACCCGCGGGTCATCGTGCTCGACCGGGTGAACGTGCGCCAGCTCATGCCCGAGCAGGTCGCCCCGGCGCCGAGCCTGGTTACCGCGGACCTCTCCTTCATCTCGCTGACCTTGGTCCTGCCCGCGCTGATCAACTGCGCGAGCCCGGATGCCGACTTCGTGCTCATGGTGAAACCCCAGTTCGAGGTGGGCAAGGGCCGCGTCGGGGGCGGCGGCGTGGTGCGCGATCCCGGGCTACGGGCAGCGGCCGTCGCCCGGGTCGCCGCCGCGGCGGCGGAATCGGGCCTGGGGGTCGCGGGAATCTCAGCCAGTCCGCTGCCGGGCCCGGCCGGGAACGTGGAGTATTTCCTTTGGCTGCGCCGTGGCGCGCCGGCCCTCGATCCCAGTCGGCTGGAACAGGTCATCGCGGAAGGACCCGAGTGAACGCCAAGCGCACGGTGCTCGTCGTGGCGCATACCGGCCGGACCGCCGCGCGGTCCAGTGCGCGGCTCGTCGTTGGGATGCTCACCGCCGCGGGCGTCAACGTGCGGGTCCTCGCCTCCGAAGCAGCCGACCTCCGCTGCGCCGGCGCCGACGTGGTTCCCGCCACCCCGGAGGCGGCCGAGGACGCCGAGATGGTGATCGTGCTGGGCGGCGACGGCACGCTGCTGCGGGCCACCGAGATGGCCAGGCCGGCCGGCACCCCCCTGCTCGGCGTCAACCTGGGGCATGTCGGGTTCCTGGCCGAGGCTGAGTCCGATGACCTGCCCGATGCCGTGGAACGCGTCCTGAGCCGGCGGTACGCGGTGGAACGACGGATGACGATCGATGTCACCGTCCGGCAGAACGGCACGGTCACCGCGAAGACCTGGGCACTTAACGAGGCCACGGTGGAAAAGGTCGCCCGCGAGCGGATGATCGAGGTGGTGATCGAGATAGATGGCCGCCCGCTGTCCAGGTGGGGCTGCGACGGCGTGGTGTGTGCCACCTCGACGGGCTCTACCGCGTACGCGTTCTCAGCGGGCGGTCCTGTGGTCTGGCCCGAGGTCGAGGCCTTGCTCCTGGTGCCGATCAGCGCGCACGCGCTGTTCGCCGGGCCCCTGGTGGTCTCGCCGGACTCGGTACTCGCGGTCGAGGTCCCGGCCGCGTCCACGGCGGGGCAGCGCCCCGCCCCAGGCGGCGGCCAAAACGAGACGTTCGCGGGTGTTCTGTGGTGCGATGGGCGTCGTAGGGTCGACTTCTCACCAGGCGCGCGTGTCGAGGTGCGGCGCGGCTCCGAGCCGGTGCTGCTGGCCCGGCTGCGCGGCGGCGAGGGCAGCGCGGCGGGAGGTGCCGCGTTCACCGACCGGCTGGTCGCCAAGTTCGGCCTGCCGGTCGCTGGCTGGCGCGGGCGCCGGCCAGGCTGGAACGACGAGGGCAGCGCCGGCCACGGCAGTATGGAGCAGGAGATTACGGAGCAGGGAAGTACCGAGCGGAGCAGGGAATGGCCGGACAGGAAAGAGGAGCCGCGCGCCCATGCTTGAGGAAGTCCACATCACGGCCCTGGGCGTGATCGACGACGCCGTCCTTGAGCTGTCCCCTGGGTTCACGGTGGTGACCGGGGAGACCGGCGCGGGCAAGACCATGGTCGTGACCGGGCTCGACCTGATGTTCGGCGGCCGCGCGGACCCGGCCCGGGTCCGGCCCGGCGCGGACCGGGCGACAGTCGAGGGCAGGCTGCGCATCGACCCCGCCGGCCATGTCGCGCAGCAGGTGAACGATGCGGGCGGTGACCTGGACGACGATGGGGGCACCCTGATCGTCAGCCGCTCCGTGTCGGCCGAGGGACGGTCACGGGCCTACGCGGGCGGCCGCTCGGTGCCGGTGTCGCTCCTCACCTACGTGGCCGACGACCTGGTCGCTGTGCACGGGCAGGCGGATCAGCAGCAGCTGCTCAGGCCGGCCAGGCAGCGCCAGGCGCTGGACCGGTTCGCCGGCCCGGAGCTGGGCGCGGTACTCAGCGACTACCAGCGGGCCTACCAGCGGCATCGCGAGGTCCGCGGTGAGCTGGCGGAGCTGACCGGGCTGGCCAGGGAGCGCGCTCAGGAAGCGGAGGACCTGCGGCGCGGCCTGGCGGAGATCGAGCGGCTGGAGCCCGCCGAGGGGGAGGACGCCGCCCTGCTGGCCGAGGAGGACCGGCTCGCGCACACGGACGCGCTGCACGCGGCGGCGACCACCGCGCACGAGACGCTGCTCGGTGATCCATCCAGCGGGTCTTATGAGGCGCCGGACGCGGTAACCCTGCTCGGGGGGGCCCGGCAGGCCCTGGAGGCGGTCGCGGAACACGACGCATCGCTGGCCGGGCTGGCGGGCCGGCTGTCCGAAGCGGCCTACCTCGTCTCCGATGTGGCGGCCGAGCTAGCTTCCTACGTGCAGTCCGTGGACGCCGACCCGGCGCGCCTCGCGGCGGTCCAGGAACGCCGCGGCGACCTGACCCGGCTGATCCGGTCCTACGGCGTGGCCGCTGGCGGCCCGGTCACCGGGGATCCGGCCGCCGGTGACCTGGGAGCGGTGCTCGGCTGGGCCAAGCAGGCCGCCAGCAGGCTCGCCGAGCTCGACGGCGACGACGACAGGGTCACCGGGCTCGCCGAGGAGGAGGAGCGGCTCGGTGCCAGGGTCACCGAGCTGGCCGGGCAGCTCACCGCGCTACGCGGGGCAGCGGCCGGACGCTTCTCGGCCGAGGTCACCAGCGAGCTTTCCGCCCTGGCCATGCCGCACGCGAAGCTCACGGCGGCCGTCCTGACCTCCGGCGAATTCGGCCCGCACGGCGCTGACGAGATTGAGATCAGGCTCGCCGCCCACCCGGGCGCGCCCACGCTGCCGCTGAGCAAAGGGGCATCCGGCGGGGAGCTGTCCCGGGTCATGCTGGCGATCGAGGTCGTCTTCGCGGGCGCCGATCCGGTGCCCACGTTCGTGTTCGATGAAGTGGACGCCGGCGTGGGCGGCAAGGCGGCGGTGGAGATCGGCCGCAGGCTGGCCAGGCTGGCCAGGCTGGCGCAGGTCATCGTGGTGACTCATCTGCCGCAGGTGGCTGCGTTCGCGGACGCGCACCTGGTGGTGGAGAAGGCCGACGACGGGAGCGTCACCCGCAGCGGGGTGACCCGGCTGGATGAGGCGGGACGGGTGACAGAGCTTTCCCGGATGCTGGCCGGCCTGGAGGACTCTGAGTTCGGCCGCGCGCACGCCGGAGAACTGCTGGCCGCCGCGGCGGCGGAGCGAGCCACGGCAGCCGATAGCCCCAGGTCAGGCTCCAAGCGCTGACCGGCGGCCGCGGGCCCGGCTCGCGGGCCCGGTGATGCCTTGTGTGGCTACGCGGCTCCGGTCTGTCTGGCAGGATGGATAGTGCGATGGCTCCGTTCCCGAAATTTCCCAAGTTGCACCGGGGCAGGCCCGATGCCCTGGCCGGTGTAACGGGGCGGGCACGCCTTGACCGCCGGACCAAGGACCTCACCACGCGGCTGTGCCCCGGCGAGATCGCCATCATCGATCACCAGGACCTGGACCGGGTCAGCGCCGATGCGCTGATCAGCCGGCAGGTGGCCGCCGTGGTGAACGTGGCGCCCAGCATCAGCGGCCGGTACCCGAACCTCGGGCCCCAGCTCCTGGTGGAGGCCGGAGTCCCGCTCGTCGACGACGTGGGGCCCGACGTGTTCAGCCGGGTGGCCGAAGGGGAAATGGTCCGGCTCGAGGACGAGTTCCTGCACCTTGGCGACGAGATCGTCGCCAAGGGCACGCTGCAGACCGCGGAAACCGTGGCCGCCGCCATGGCCGAGGCCAAGGCGGGAGTCGCCGCGCAGATCGAGGCCTTCGTCGTCAACACCCTGGAGTACATGAAGAATGAGGGCGCGCTGCTCATCGACGGGATCCAGGTGCCGGCGCTGCGCACGAACTTCAAGGGCAGGCATGCCCTCGTGGTGGTCCGCGGCTATCACCACCGCGAGGACCTGGTCACGCTGCGCACCTACATCCGTGAGTTCAGGCCGGTCATGGTCGGCGTGGACGGTGGTGCGGATGCGCTGCTTGACGCCGGGTACCGGCCCGACCTGATCGTGGGCGACATGGACTCGATCTCTGACAAGGGACTGACCTGCGGAGCGGAACTGGTGGTGCACGCCTACCCGGACGGCGTCGCGCCGGGCCTCGCGCGCATCGACCGGCTGGGCCTGAAGTCAGTGCTCTGCCCGGCCGCGGGGACCAGCGAGGATGTCGCGCTGCAGATGGCCGACGAGAAGGGCGCCAGCCTGATCGTCGCGGTCGGCTCGCACTACACCCTGTCGGAGTTCCTCGACAAGGGCCGGTCGGGGATGGCGAGCACGTTCCTGACCAGGCTGCGGCTGGACAGCAAGCTCGTCGACGCCAAAGGCGTCAACCAGCTGTACCGGAGCCGGATCTCGGGCTGGGCCATGCTGACCCTCGTCGGCGCCGCGCTGGTCGCCATCGTGGCGGCGGTCTCGGTCTCGGATGCCATGCGGGGCTTCCTCGATGCCCTGTTCGTGCAATTGAACATCTTCAAGTTCTGGTTCACCGGACTGTTCTAGTGATTGATTCTAGTGATTGATTTCCGCTATCACCTTGTCTCCATCGTCGCGGTCTTCCTGGCCCTGGCGGTCGGCGTCGTCCTCGGCTCGGCCACCCTCAACGGCCCGATCACGAAGGAACTGCGCAAATCCGTGGTCGCGCTGCGCCACGAAGAGGACAACCAGATCTCGCTGAACCAGTCCCTGCGGCACCAGAACAAGAGTGATCAGCAGTTCGCGCAGGCAGCCGGGCCCGTGCTGCTTAACCACCTGCTGGCCAGCGAGCGGGTGGTCCTCGTCACGGCACCCGGTGCCCCCAGCGACGTGACCAACGGCGTCACCCAGGCGCTGACCCAGGCGGGCGCCAAGGTAACGGGCCAGGTCAACGTCCAGGCCATGTTCTTCGACCCCAAATCAACCATCCGGGACGCGCTCAGCCTGCTCACGCAGCGGCTGACGCCGAGCGGCGTCAGCCTGCACAGCGGCACGGTGCAGTCCCAGGCCGCGCAGCTGATCGCGAGCGCGATCCTGACCCATGACGGGATCGGGCAGCCCGTGCCGGGCAGCCAGGACAGTGCTGGCGCGGCGATCCTCAGCGGATTTGCCTCAGGAGGTTTCCTGAGCGTCAGCGGGCCGTCCATAGTCCGTGCCACTCTGGCTGTCGTGATTATCCCGGCCAGCCCTCCCGCGGCGAACGACTCCAGCCAGACCAGCCAGGGCCTGGTGACCCTGAGCAAGCAACTGAACGGCGCGGCCCAGGCCACCGTGGTGACCGGCTCAATGAGCGGTTCGGGGCCCGGCAGTGCCATCGAGTTGATCCGGTCGGCCAGCAACGCGGGCGGCCTGTCCACGGTGGACAACGCCGACACCACCAGTGGCCAGATCGTGGTGGCCCAGGCCCTGTACGAGCTGCTGGTCAAGGCGAAGCCGGGCAGCTACGGCACCGGGTCCGGGGCCAGCGCGGTCGGACCGAGCCCGATGCCCACGCCCTCGCCGTCCAGCACGGCCGGGGGAGTTGCCGTCGCCCAGCGGACAGGCCGCCCGTCGGCCAGCCCTTCCGCGAGCCGTTCATGAGCCGCCGCGCTGCCCGGCGCGGGAGCGCCGCCGCCATCGTCCGCGCCGGCCTGGCCGCCGGCGCGGCCCGGGCCAGCTACGCGGCGCTTACCCGGCGGCCGCCCGGCGGCGCGGCCACCTGGACCAGGACCAATCACCGCGGTGAACCGGTCACCTTGCTGGAGGGACCCGCCGTGGCAGCGGCCGCCCTGACAGCGGTGGCGCTCAGTCCCGGGATGGAGCCCCGCGCCCGGGCCGCCCTGGTGGCGGCCGCGATCGGCGCTGGCGGGTTCGGCGGCTACGACGACCTCGCCGGCAGCGGTGACCGGCGCGGCTTCCGCGGCCATCTCGGCGCGCTGGCCCGGGGGGACGTGACCACCGGTGCGGTGAAGATCGGCGGCATCGGTGCGACCGGCCTCACGGCGGCCGCGCTGCTCGGCGGCTCACCGGTGGACGTGGCGGTGAACGCCGGCCTGACCGCGGGGGCGGCCAACCTGCTCAACCTGTTCGACCTGCGGCCGGGCCGCGCCATCAAGGTGGCCATGCTGGCGGGCGCTCTGCTCGCCGTTGGCACCCGGGCCGGCGGCCGGCCGGCCGCCGTCAGCACCGCCGCCGCGCCGGCCGGCGCGGCACTGGCGCTGCTCCCCGAGGACCTCGGCGAGCGGGCGATGCTGGGCGACGCCGGCGCCAACGCCCTGGGAGCCATGCTCGGCATCGCGGCGGCGGCCAGCCTGGGCCGGCCGGCCAGGATCGCCGTGCTGGCGGCGATCACCGGTCTCACCGCGGCCAGCGAGGTGGTCAGCTTCACCAAGGTCATCGAGCGGACACCGCCGCTGCGCTGGCTGGACATGCTCGGCCGCAGGCCCGCTGCGCCGGCACCCGCAGCACCGGCACCCGCCGCCGCGGCCGAGCCAGCGGGGGATGGCGTGGACGGCGAAGGTTTCGTTGCTGGTGTGCCTTCTTTGGGTGAGGCCGACCCGGAACCCGCGCCACGGGCCGCTACCAGCGGGCAGTGACCGGGCCGCCCGCGCCGGCGACCGAGCCTGGCCCGGTGCGGCAGGTTGGCCGGGGGATCGGGCGGGCGGCCGTCCTCATCGGGGTTATCACCGTGGCGGCCCGGGTGGTCGGGTTCGGCCGCCAGCTTGCCTTCGCGCACACTGTCGGCAACACCTGCCTGGGCACCGCCTACGCGACCGGCAACCAGGTCCCGAACATCATCTACGACATCGTCCTCGGCGGTGCCCTGACCAGCGCCGTGGTCCCGGTGCTGGCCGGGCCCGTGACGCGCCGGATGAGCGCCGGAGGGGAGCAGGCCGGCACAGCCCAGGCCGGAACTACAGAGACGAGCCAGATCGCATCGGCCCTGCTCACCTGGACGGTCCTGCTGCTCGCACCGATCAGCGTCCTCATTGCCGTGACGGCGGGCCCGCTGGTGTCGGTGCTGCTGTCCGGGGCGCCCGGCTGCCCCCGGGCCGCCATGGTGGCGGTCAGCACCCGGATGCTGGCCGTGTTCGCGCCGCAGATCGTGCTCTACGGCCTGGCCGTGGTGCTCTACGGGATCCTGCAAGCCCACCACCGGTTCACCGCGCCCGCGCTCGCCCCGGTGCTGTCCAGCCTGGTGGTCGTCGGCGCATACGTCGCATTCGTCCCGCTCGGCGGGGGGTACCAGAACCGGCTCAGCGCGCTGCCCTGGTCAGCCCAGCTGATGCTGTCCCTGGGCACGACGGCGGGCGTGGCCGCGCTCGCGCTGACCGCGCTGGGACCCGTGCTGCGGCTGCGGCTACGGCTACGGCCCGCCTTGCGGTTCCCCGACGGTGTGGCCGTCCGGGTGCGCGGGCTCGCGGCGGTGGGGATCGCCGCGCTTATCGCCCAGGACGCGTCCGTGGTCGCGGTGATCGTGCTCGCGAACGGCCATGACGGGCAGGGCGGGCTCGTGCTGTACAACTACGGCTGGCAGATGTTCTTCATGCCCTACGCGGTGCTCGCGGTGCCGATCGCTACCAGCGCGTTCCCCCTGCTCTCGGCCCGGACGGGGGCCAGCTTCGACGACACTGCCGCGTCGTCCACGCGGGCGGTGATGCTGGTCTCCTGGCTCGGCGCGGCACTGCTGGCGGGGGCCGCGGTGCCTGCCTCCCGGCTGTTCGCGGGGCACTCCGCGGCCAGCCAGCTGGCGCTGACGTTCGCGGCGTTCGCACCCGGCCTGGTGGGTTACGGGCTGACTGCCAACCTGTCCCGGGTGCTGTTCGCTTGCGGGCGCAGCCGGGTCGCGGCGCTGGGCCTGGTAGGTGGCTGGCTGCTGGTGATCGCGGCGGATGTGGCCGCCGTGGCGCTCGTGTCCGCCCGCTGGGTGGTGCCCGTTCTCGGCCTGGGCAACACCGTCGGCCTGACGGTGTCGGGGGTGGCACTGCTCGGCGCGGTAGGG
>DAIRVB010000111.1:0-10135 GCA_036803065.1 Streptosporangiaceae bacterium | reverse complement strand
GACGGAAGGATTCTGCACCAATGAAGGAGCCCCAGTCATGACAGATCTCACCGTCGAGCGCTGCCTGCCGGATGGTTTCCTCGCGTCGGCGCTGCGCGCAGACGCGCTGGCGGGCCTGACGGCCACACCGAAGACGCTGTCGCCCAAGTGGTTCTATGACGAGCGGGGCAGCGAGCTGTTCGAGAAGATCACCCTGCTGCCCGAGTACTACCCAACGAGGGCAGAGCGGGCTATCTTGCGCGCGGCGTCGGGTGAGATCGCGGCCGCCACCGGTGCCGCCACGCTGGTCGAGCTGGGCTCCGGCTCGTCGGAGAAGACGCACCTGCTGCTCGATGCGCTGCGGGACGCCGGGACGCTGCGCAGCTATGTCCCGCTGGACGTGAGCGAATCAGCCCTGATCTCGGCGGCGAACCGGGTGCTGGCGAGTTACCCGGGCCTGTCCGTTACGGCGGTGGTTTCTGATTTTGAGGAGCATCTGGGGCTGCCGGCGGCCGACGGGGCGCGCCTGGTCGCCTTCCTGGGCAGCACCATCGGCAACCTGCTGCCCGCGGAGCGGGTCGCGTTCCTGGCCAGGCTGCGGTCCGGGCTGAGCGAGGGGGACGCCCTGCTGCTCGGCACGGACCTGGTGAAGGACCCGGCCGTCCTGGTGGCCGCGTACGACGACCCGGCCGGGGTGACGGCCGCCTTCAACAAGAACGTGCTGGCCGTGCTCAACGCCGAACTCGGCGCCGACTTCGACCGTGACGCGTTCGACCACGTCGCGATCTGGGACGCCGGCGCCGAATGGATCGAGATGCGGCTGCGCTCGATCCTGGATCAGCGGGTGACGCTGCCCGCCATCGGCCTGGCCGTGGACTTCGCGGAGGGCGAGGAGATGCGGACGGAGGTCTCGGCCAAGTTCCGCCGTGGCGGCGTCGAGGCGGAACTCACCGCCGCCGGGTTCGTCATGCGCTCCTGGTGGACCGACGACGACGGCCAGTTCGGCCTGTCCCTGTCCGTGCCCGCCTGAGGCATTGCCGTGATCAGGAAGTGCCGCGCGGCATCTGCCGGACTGAGGCGCTATCCAGCCGCAGCAGGCGGATCAGCTCGCTGATGACCCTGGGGCCGTCGATGGCGCCACAGCTGAACAGGTCGACGGCGATCAGGTCTTCCTCGGGCCAGGTGTGGATGCTCAGATGCGACTCGGCGAGGATGAGGACTAGGGTGATCGCGCCGTTGGGAAAAATGACGTGGCTGGCTTCGAGCACGTTGCCCTGGCCGGCCTGGACGGCGGCCGTGGCGTAGGCAGTGAGCTGGACGATGTCAGCGACGGGGGAGAGCGGGGTGAGGGCCGCGTCGAGCACGTACAGCACCTTCGGCGGCTGCGCTTGCGGCTGCCACGACTCCGCGTGCGCGCTTGGTGCTCCCTTGCCCGGCATGATGTGGGAGGATACCCTACTTGCCGCCGGTGGGACTGGCCCGGCTGCGGCGGCATGGAGAGCCTGAGCGCATGGATGTTGACGCAGTCGTCGCCGAGGTTGCCTCGGCCGTCGGGCTGGCCGAGGGGGAGTCGGGGGTCCGGGACATCCTCCGCGCCATTACCCGCGGCGAGCCAGTGGCGGCCCGCGACGTGAGCCGGGCCGCCGAACTGCCCGTGCCGCTCGTCACGGCCGTCTGCAACGAGTTGCGCAAACGCGGGGTCGTGGACAGGGGCAGGCCGGTGCGGCTGACGCCGGAGGGCAGGACCGCACTCGGCACTGGACTGGCGCACATCTCCGGGCAGTGCCCGCACTGCGCGGGCCGCGGCACGGTCATCCCCGACGCGGCCGCGTCGCTGGAGGCCAAGCTGGAGCGGCTGTCGGCGGCGGCCCCTGACGCCAAACCCGAGCTCGACCAGACGCACTGCACGGTGGCCACGAAGATCCGCCGCGTCTTGCGCATGCACGACGCCGGGGCGCTGGACGGTAAGCGGATCATCGTTATCGGGGACGATGACCTCACCTCGGTGGCACTGGCCGCCTTCGCGGCGCTGCCCGGCCCTCGCGCTCAGCCCGGCGGGCGCGCCCGGATCAGGAGGCTCACCGTGGTGGACTCCGACCCGGACGTGCTCGCGTTCATCGGCGCCCAGATGGCCGGCACCGGCGTCGAGGTGGAACTCGCCGAGCATGACCTGCGGGCCCCGCTGCCACCCGGACTCGTCGGCGCGTTCGACGTGGCCTGCACCGACCCGCCGTACACCGTGGCCGGTGCGGAACTCTTCTTGTCCCGTGCGGTATCCGCGCTGACGCCGGACGCGGGGCAGCACGTGTTCTTCTCGTTCGGGGCGCGCCGCCCGGAGGAGACACTGCGGACACAGGCACTGATCGCAGCCATGGGCCTGACGGTGCGCGCACTGCTGCCCGGTTTCAACGAGTACCTCGGAGCGGGCATCCTGGCCGGCACGTCGAACCTGTTCCACCTGCGCAGCACGGCCGTGACCCGGCCGGCGGTCACCGGTGACTACCCGGGCCCGCTCTACACGGCCGACATGCGCACCGCCGCCACCAGGCCGTACCGCTGCGCCGGGTGCGCGGCGGTGCACGCAGTCGGACCGGGCGCCACCTGGCCGCGGATCAGCGAGCTGAAGGCGTCGGGCTGCCCGGAGTGCGCCGGGACCGTGTTCCGCCCGATGGCGCTGGTCCAGAGATGACGTCCCCCGGTGCGGCTCGCCCCGACGAAGCTGGCTACCTGATCCGCCAGGCGGCGGAGAGCGATCTCGCGGCGCTCGCCGGATTCGAGATTGAGATCGCGCGGGTCTCGTTCGGTGACGACGCCATCGCCGATCCCGCCCTGCACCGCAAGCGGGTGTCCGCCGCCTTGGGCAAGGCAGGGGAGACCACGCTGGTGGCCGTGGCACGGGACACGCCGGACGTGGCGGTGGGCTGGGCCTGGCTGTCGGGCCGGACAAACTCCCTGACCGGGGCCAGGTACGGCAACTTCCGGTCGCTCGCCGTGGCCGACATCCCGGACCGGGCGCGGGTCGCGGAGTTGCTCATGACGGCGGTGCTGGCCGCGGCCGACGGAGCCGGGTTCACGGCGCTGACCGGCAAGGTCCACGCCAGGAACCTCGGCATGCGCGCCGTGTACCGTCAGTTCGGTTTCGAGGCGACGCACATCACCATGGAGAAGCGCGCCCCGGGGATACCGTCATGACGGGCACCGCCACGACGGGCGCGGTCAAGACCGGCACCGTCAAGTGCGTGATCTGGGACATCGACAACACCCTGCTGTCCGGCGTCTACCTGGAGTCGGGTGCGCAGCCGCCCCCGGCGGCCCCGGGCATGGCCGCGGTGCTCAGGGAACTGGCCGCGCGGGGCATCGTGCACGCCATCGCGAGCCGCAACCCGCCAGCCGCGGCCGAGCACGCCGCCCGGGTCACCGGCTGCGAGTTCGTCGCCACCGAGTGCGGGTGGGGCCGCAAGTCGGACGCGGTCGCGCGGATCGCCGCGGAACTGAACATCGCCGCCGGCGCGCTGGCCTTCGTGGATGACGACCCCTATGAGCGGGCCGAGGTGACCTTCGCCCTGCCGCCGGTTCTCGTGCTCTCCCCCGAGGATATGGCCGACGCCGTGGGCTGGCCGGAGTTCAGCCCGTCCGTGGTCACCCCGGAAGCGCGCCGCCGCGGCGCGATGTACGCGCAGCGCCGTCGCAGGCTAGCGGCGGAGCGGTCGTTCGGCGGATCAAGGGAGGAGTTCCTGCGGTCCTGCGGCACGGTCGTCACCGTCGCCACGGCGGCAGCGACGGACGCGCCCAGGCTGCATGAGCTGTCCGAGCGGACCAGCCAGTTCAACTCGGCTGGTGAAGGCATGACGGAGGAGGCATTCCGGTCGCTGATCTCCTCGACGGGTCACGGCGTGCTGACGGTGCGGCTGCGGGACACGTTCGGGGACGACGGCCTCGTGGGCGGCTGCGTGACCGGGTACGGTGCGGGCACGTGGGCGGTCCGCCTGCTGATGATGTCGTGCCGGGCCATGGGCCGTGGCGTCATCGAGGCCCTGCTGGCCTGGCTCGCCCGGTCAGCGGCCCGGCAGGGCGCCCATGTCCTGCAGATCCCCTGCGCGCTCAACGACCGGAACGTGCCGCTGCGGCTCGCGCTGGCCGCCGCCGGTTTCCGGGCCACTGGCGGCCAGCCGCCTGGTCCGGCCGGGATCGCCGAGAAAGCAGTGTTCAGCCTGGACCTCGGCGGGCCGCTGCCGGTGCTCCCCGGCTGGGTCAGCGGGCCGGGTGAGCCATGAGCGAGCTGGAGGGGCGCGGTGCCGCCTGGACTGAGGAGCGAGGGACGAGCGACGAGGGAAGGCGGCGCCTGAAGGCGCCCCGGAAGCGAGCGGGAGACACCGCATGAGCGCCGCACCGGATGGCGCCGGCCCGGCGGACGCTGCCGTGACCATGATCGCCGATGAGGTACGCCACATCCTGGCGGAGGTCACCGGCCGGCCGGAGATGCTGGGCATACCTCCGGAGATGCCACTCTTCGGCCAGGGTGTCGCGCTCGACTCGCTCACCGGTACCCTCCTGCTGCGCGAGATCCGCCGGCGGTTTGACGTTGACGTGGCGGGGGAGGACCTCAACCTCGACGCGCTGGCGACGCTGGGCACCCTGGCCGCCTTCGTCGGCGAGCAGGTGGTCGGCGATGGCGGGGCTGGCTGATGCCGGCCGTCCCGCCGCCGGGGTGCGCGGACCTGTGCTGGTTCGACATCCGCCCGATCCGCCCCGGGCCGGCTGACCTGGCCGAACTCGACCAGGCCGAGCGGGCGAAAGCAGCCGCGTTCGCCTTCGCCGCCGACCGGCACCGGTATCAAGCCGCGCATGTGCTGCTGCGCCGCGTGCTGTCCGGCTATGTCGGCGTCCCGCCAGCCGAGCTGGTGGTGCTCCGGGTGCCGTGCCCGCAATGCGGCGGCCCGGACGGCCGGCCAGCGCTGCCCGGCGCAGGCAGCCCGCATTTCTCGCTGGCCCACAGCGGCGATGCCGTGCTGGTGGCGATCGCGGGCCAGCCGGTCGGCGTGGACGTGGAGCAGGAACCGCAGGGGTGCATGTGCTCGATGACGTCGGCGATGCACCCGTCCGACGCGGCCGCGATGGCGGCGCTGCCCGAGCCGGAACGGCACGAGGCGATCATCCGCTGGTGGGTACGGGCCGAGGCGGTACTCAAGTGCACCGGGGAGGGCATTGCCCACGGGCTCGACTGCTTTCCGGTGATAAGCGGCCCCGCAGGCGCCCTGGTGCACGGCTGCTCGGTCGACTCGGTCACTGCCCCGCCGGGCTACCGGGCGGCGATTGCCCTCGCGGGGGACACCGGGATCACCCGGCTTACGGTCCGCGCCGCGTGGGATGACCGCACCTGGCCGGTCATCACCACTGGTTCCCCGTCGCACTGAGGGGGCGCGATGAGGGCTCCGGGTAATCTCGTCCCAGGTAGCGGCGTAGCGGCACGGAGGCGGATATGACGGCGGTTTTCGCGGTGGACGCGTGCCGGACACCGGTCGGGAAGATCAAGGGGGCGCTCTCCTCGGCCCGGCCCGACCATCTCACTGCTAACGTGCTCCGCGCGCTGCTCGCTCGCAGCCCGTGGCTGGACCCAGCCCGGATCGACGACGTCTACTGGGGGGCCGCCAACCAGGCCGGCGAGGACAACAGGAACGTGGCGCGGATGGGCGTGCTGCTGGCCGGCCTCCCAGTGGAGGTCCCCGGCGTGACCGTGAACCGGCTCTGCGGGTCCGGGATGGAGGCGATCGCCAGTGCCGCGCGGGCCATCGCGTCCGGCGAGGCGGACATCGTCCTGGCGGGCGGTGTGGAGTCGATGACCCGGGCGCCGTTCGTGCTGCCCCGCGCGGCCGACCCGTTCCCCCGCGAGACCGGGATCGCCGACACCAGGCTCGGCTGGCGGCTGGTGAGTCCCCGGATGCAGGAGCTGTACCCGCCGATCACCCTGGGCGAGACCGCGGAGAACGTCGCGGAACGCTACGGCGTCAGCCGCGAGCGCCAGGATGAGTTCGCGCTGCGCAGCCACCAGCGCGCGGCCGCCGCCCAGGCCGCCGGGCGGTTCGCGGATGAGATCATTCCGGTGTCCACCCCCGGTGGTGAGTTCAGCCAGGACGAGGGAATCCGGCCGGAGCTGACCCTGGCCGACCTGGCGGCCAAGCGGCCGGCATTCCGGGCGGGGGGCACGGTGACCGGTGGGAACTCCTCGCCACTCAACGACGGCGCGGCCGGGCTGATCCTCGTGTCGGAAAAGGCTCTTTCCGCCGCGGGAGCGGCGCCGCTGGCCAGGTACGTCGGCACGGCGGCGGCCGGAGTGCATCCTGATTACATGGGCATTGGCCCGGTGCCCGCCATGGGTAAGGCTCTCGCGCGGACCGGCTGGCAGGTCGGCGACCTCGACCTCATCGAGGTCAATGAGGCGTTCGCGGCGCAGGCGGTGGCGGTGTCGGACGAGCTCAAGCTCGATGCCGACCGGGTGAATGTCAACGGGGGCGCCATAGCGATCGGGCACCCGCTCGGCTGTTCTGGTGCGAGGATCACGACCACCCTGCTGCACGAGTTCCGGAAGCGCGGCGCCGGCCGGGGCGCAGCCAGCATGTGCATCGGCGTGGGCCAGGGCATCGCGACCCTGTGGCAGGCCCCGTAAAGGGCAGCGCAATGGACGAAATGGGGCATCCAACCCGCTGGACGGATAGGCTTGCTTGCTGACTGGCAATCAGGGCGAATGGCAGGAGACGACCATGGCGGGCTCGTGGTTCCCCGGCATCTCGCCGAGCCGGGTGGAACCAGCGGGCATCGACATCAGCGTCGCGCATCCGGCCCGGATCTACGACTACGTCCTCGGCGGCAAGGATAATTTTGCCGCCGACCGGGATGCTGCCCAGGCGGCCATGGCGGCCAACCCGCATTTGGCGACCGCGATGCGGGAAAACCGTGCGCTGATGCGCCGGATGGTCGCCGTCCTGGCCCGCGAGCTAGGCGTCCGGCAGTTCCTTGATATTGGCACCGGCCTGCCGACGAGCCCGAACGTGCATGAAGTCGCCCAGGAGATCGCCCCCCAGGCGCGGGTTGTCTACGTTGACAACGACCCCATTGTCCTGGCGCACGCCCGTGCTCTCCTGGTCAGCACCGAAGAGGGCGCGACCGCGTACATCGACGCGGACCTGCGGGACCCGGACAAGATTCTGGGCGACCCGCGCCTCTAGCAGACTCTGGACCTGTCCCAGCCGGTGGCGCTGATGCTGATCGGGATCCTCCACTTCATCCCCGACCATGAGGAGCCCCACAGGCTGGTGGGCCGGCTGCTGGCGGCCCTGCCGGCCGGCAGCTATCTCGTCCTTCAGCAGCCCACCACCGACTTCTATGAGCCTGGCTCGACGGGCACCGCCGCTGCCTACAGCCGGGCCGGGATACCGTTCCAGTACCGCACCCGGGATGAGTTCGCCCGGTTCTTCACCGGGCTGGAACTAGTGCCGCCCGGCATTGAGCTGATGAGCGAGTGGCGCGCCGAGGGCGAACCTCAGCCCCGCCCGGCCGCCTCGGATGTGGGAGCCTACGCCGCGATCGGGCGTAAGGCCTGACCATCCCGCCGCGGCGAGGGCTACTCGCGGCGGCGGGCACAGGGTCAGGGCCTCTGCTGGGCCGCGGTGAAGGCCACCGTCCCCTCAGCATCCCCGGGATCGGGGCACGCTATGAGCGGCTTGTTCCGTTGTATTCCGCTTTTCGCGGGCTGGCCGTTCCCCGGGGTCGCAGCCGGGCCAGGACGGACGGGAGATGGCCACTGTGCACGACGCCCAGCCGCTGGGTGGCGCGCGTCAGGGCCACGTAAAGGTCACCCCCGCCGCGGGGGGAATCCGCCAGGATCCGGTCCGGGTCGGCGACGATCACCGTGTCGAACTCAAGCCCCTTGGCCTGGGAGACGCTGAGCACGACGATCGGGCTGGTGAGCTCGGGGTCCTCGCCGACAGCGGCGCCGGGCACTACGTCCTGCACGGCCTGGCCCAGTTCACCGAGGCGGCTCGCGGGCACGATCACGGCCAGCCGCCCGTCGCTCATCGCGGCCGCCTCGCTGGCCACCAGGGCCGCCAGCCGGCCGGGCAGCTCCGCCGGCGGCACTTGCTCCTGCCATGGCTCGATGCCGGTCTCGCGGACCGAGCGCGGCGGTTCCAGCGCGGGGTTGATTCCCGCCAGCACATCGGCGGCGACCGCCATGATCTCGGCCGGCGCCCGGTAGTTGATGGTCAGCCGCTCCAGCCGCCACCTGTCGTCCATGTGCGGCCCGAGGACCCGCTGCCAGGACGACGTGCCGGCCAGGTCGCCGGTCTGGGCGACATCCCCGACCAGGGTCATCGACCGGGCCGGGCAGCGGCGCATCAGCATCCGCCATGCCATCTCGGACAGTTCCTGCGCCTCGTCCACGATGATGTGCCCGAACGCCCACGTCCGGTCGGCCGCCGCGCGCTCGGCGGCGGTCAGCGAGGCCTCGTCGTAGTTCCGCTCCGCCAGCCTGGTCGCGTCGATCATGTCGTAGCCGGTCAGGATCTCCGGATCAGGGTCGTCGGTCACGTCCCGGGCGAGGATGTCCAGCACTCCCTGCGCATAGGCGACGCGGGCCTGCCGGTCCCGTTCCCGGGCCGCGCGGGCGGCCCGGTCGTCCTCGCCGAGCAATTCGGCCGCCTCGTCAAGCAGCGGCACATCGGCGGGGGTCCACCCGCCGCCCGGGTCGCGCCGCAGCAGGCGCCGTTCCGCGCTGCTCAGGCCGGGCGCCGCGGAGGCCAGCCGCTCGTCGGAGGCGAACAGGTCAGACAGCAACTGCTGCGGAGTCAGCACCGGCCAGAGTTCCGCCAGCACCGCCCGGACCCCTGGATCCGTGGCCACTTCCCGGCGCAGGTCCCCGATTTCCTCTGGGCCGAGCAGGTTCTCGTCGTCGAGCACGTTCGCGCCGAGCCGGCGGCCCAGTTGCTGGGTGAGCGCGTCGATGATCTCCCGGGCGAAGATCGGCCGGGCGGCATTGTGCGGCCGGCGGGATCGCCGGGCCCTGGTTCGCGCCGCAGCGCAGGTCCGCCGGTCAAGCCGCAGGGTCTCCCGGTCCACGACGACCTCGAGCGCGGCGGGTGGCACCGCCTGGCGGTCGGCGACAGCCGCGGCCATCACGCCTGCCATCGCGAGCCTGCCCTTGACCTCGGCGGCCGCCGCGGGCTCCGCCCGGCGCGCGCTGATTCCCGGGAAGAGGTCGCCGATGGTGGACATCAGCACGCCGGTCTCGCCCAGTGAGGGCAGGACCTGCCCGATGTAGCGCAGGAACGTGCTGTTCGGGCCGATCACCAGCACGCCACGCTTGGAGAGCTGGTCCCGGTGCGTGTACAGGAGGAAGGCGGCGCGGTGCAGCGCGACCGCGGTCTTGCCGGTGCCAGGGCCGCCCTGCACGACCAGCACGCCGCTGAGGCTGGAGCGGATGATCGCGTCCTGCTCGGCCTGGATGGTCTCGACGATGTCGCTCATCCTGCCGGTGCGGCCCGCGGTGACCGCCGCGAGCAGTGCGGCCTCGCCGGTCAGTCCCTGGTGCTGGCCGGGGTCGGCGGTCGCCAGGTCCAGCACCTCGTCGTCCAGGCTGATCACTGTCCGCTGCCTGGTTTTGATGTACCGGCGGCGCCGCACTCCGTCGGGCGAGGCGGCCGTGGCGAGATAGAAAGGGCGGGCGGCGGGAGCGCGCCAGTCCATCAGCAGCGGCTCGTAGTCAGCGGACTCATCCCGGATGCCGATCCGCCCGATGTGGTGCGCTTCGCCGCCTTCGAAATCGAGCCGCCCGAAGCACAGCCCGTTCTCCGCCGCGTCGAATTGGGCGATCTGGCGAAAATACATGCCGGTCAGCGCGTCACGTTCGGACCGGGCCTGATGGGTCCCGCCTGTCTCCTTCATCACCCTGGCCAGCCGGGTCGAGGCTCGCTCCCGGATGCTGTCGAGTCGGCCATAGAGCATGGAAACGTATTCCTGCTCCTGTGCCATTTCCCCGTTCGACAATTAGCCTCTCCCATGTTATAATCTGGCCGCTTTTTTATATTCCCGGCTTCCTCGCCCTTAATAGTAATCAATGCGGGGATGTGCATTCTTCCGCATTCCCGGTGCGGCCCCGTGCTGC
>DAIRVB010000110.1:5305-10232 GCA_036803065.1 Streptosporangiaceae bacterium | reverse complement strand
ACCCGCATCGTGCACGTCGCGCAGCCGATCGATGGGTAACCCTCGTCGACCAGTGGGTTCACCAGCACGCCCTGCTCAGCGATGTAGGCCTCGACCTGTTCCTGCGTCCAGTTGGCGATCGGGTTGACCTTCACCATCTCGCGCCTGGCGTCCCACTCGACCACCCGGGTATCGCTGCGCGCGGTGGTCTCGTCCCGGCGGACACCGGTGATCCACGCGTCGTAGGGCTCGAGCGCGCGCTCCAGCGGAACGACCTTGCGCAGGTAGCAGCAGAGGTCGGGGTTACGCCCGTATAGCCGGGGTCCCAGCGCGGCGTCCTGCTCCTCGACGGTCCGCGATGGCGTGACGTTGATCACGTTCACCGGGTAGACGGCCGTGACCGCGTCCCTGGTGCCGATCGTCTCGGGGAAGTGGTATCCCGTGTCCAGGAAGATCACATCGATACCGGGCTGGACGGCCGCGGCGAGGTGGATGATCACCGCGTCGGTCATCGATGACGTAATGGCCACCCGGTCGCCAAAGGTCTTGGCCGCCCACCTGATCACTTCCTGAGCGGGCGCCTCGGCGAGATCTTCCGCCGCCTGGGCGGCGAGCCTCTCCATCCGGATCGGTTCCTCCCGGCGCTCAGGTATGGCCAGGTCACGCTGATCATGCCGGGCCACGGTGGGACTCACAGGATCGCTCCCGTTCCTGTACGACGGCTCACAGGCTCACTCCTGTTTCCTGCAAGGCGGCTCACAAGATCACTCCCGTTCCTGCAAAGCGTAGCCGGAAGGTCCGGATGCAACTCCGGCAACGCCACTCGCCGTCCTGCTCCTGGGGTTCGAGGTCCTCTTCACCGCAATAAGGGCAATAGAAGGGGACCGCGCGTTCTGTCGCGAAGGACGGCCCTCTCGCGGATGACGGCCCGGTAGTGGAAGGCGGGGCGCTGGCAGGCCCGGTGCGGGCAGGACCGGTTCTGGCAGGCCGGGTGCCGGAAGGCCGGGTCATGCGAAGTCCTCCTCGCTGGCTCGGGCCGTCCAGGCGGCGAAGGTCTCGTTGGCCGCGCGGTCCTGGTCGAACCGGCGCAGGACCCGCTCCAGGTAGTCCGGCAGGTCCTCCGAGGTCGTCTTCAGCCCCCTGATCTTGCGGCCGAAGCCCGAGCCGGACGCGTCCCCTCCGGTCAGGCCGCCGCCGAGTGAGATCTGGAAGCCGCCCTGCTGTTTCCCGTTGGGACCGGTGACCAGTGACCCCTTGAGCCCGATGTCAGCGGTCTGGATGCGGGCACACGAGTTGGGGCAGCCGTTCACGTTGATCGTGACCGGCTCCGTGAAGCCCGGCAGCCGCCGCTCCAGCTCGGTGATCAGATCCGACGCCCGTGCCTTGGTTTCCACGATCGCCAGCTTGCAGAACTCGATGCCGGTGCAGGCCATGGTGTGCCTGCGGAACACGCTGGGATTCGGCGACAGGTCCGCCGCGTCGAGTTCGGCGGTGAGCTCGGCTACCCGGTCCGGCGGCACATCCAGGATGACCAGCTTCTGCTCGGAGGTGGTGCGCACCCGCCCGCTGCCATACCGGGCGGCGAGGTCCGCGACCAGGCCGAGCGAGCTGGCCGTCATCCGGCCCACCCTGGGCGCGAAGCCCACGTAGCGCAGGCCGTCCCGCTGCTCATGCACGCCCATGTGGTCCCGGCGCCCTTCACTGGGCGGCGGTGGCGCTGCGCCGTCGGGAAGCGCGTAGCCGAGGTAGTCCTTCTCCATCACCTCGCGGAAGCGCTCCGGTCCCCAGTCGGCGACCAGGAACTTCAACCGGGCCCGGTGCCGCAGGCGCCGGTACCCGTAGTCACGGAAGACAGATGTCACCGCGGCCCAGACCTCGGGAACCTGCTCCGGGCGGACAAAGGCGTTCAACCGCTTGGCGATCATCGGATTGGTGGACAGGCCGCCCCCCACCCACAGGTCGTACCCTGGCTCGCCGTCCGGTCCAGGCACGCCCACGAACGCGATGTCGTTGACCTCGTGCGTGGTGCATTGCGCGGCGCAGCCGCTCATCATGGACTTGAACTTGCGCGGCAGGTTGGAGAAGGCGGGGTCGCCCACGTAGCGGGCGGCTGTCTCGTAGATCGCCGGCGTGGCGTCGATGATCTCGTCGGAGTCGATCCCGGCCAGCGGGCAGCCCAGGATCACCCGCGGCGTATCACCGCACGCCTCGGTGCTGGACAGGCCGACCCGCTCGATCGCCTCCCAGATCGCCGGCACGTTCTCTATCTCGACCCAGTGCAGCTGGACGTTCTGCCGGTCGGTGATGTCAGCGGTGCCCCGGGCGTAGCGGCTGGACACGTCCGAGATCACCTGCAGTTGCTCGTTGCTGAGCTGGCCACCATCGATGCGGATCCGCATCATGAAATAACGGTCGTCCAGCTCTTCAGGCTCGAGCGTGGCCGTCTTGCCGCCGTCGATGCCGGGCCGGCGCTGTGTGTACAGGCCGTACCAGCGGAACCGGCCGCGCAGGTCCGCGGGGTCGATCGAGTCGAAACCCTGCTTGGCGTAGACGTCGATGATGCGCTGGCGGACGTTCAGCCCGTCGTCGTTCTTCTTGTTTTCTTCGTTCTTATTCAGCGGCTCGTGATACCCGAGCCCCCACTGGCCCTGGCCTCGGTGGCGGGCGGCTGGCGGCATGTGGCGCGTCCTCTTCCTGTCCAGGGGCGCGTGCGCCGGGCACCTACAGCGAACCCGGGATCAGCGGTGACGGTGAACCCGGCCGGCCTTCGGTGACTGGTTATGTCGCCAGGAGGACAGGGCACCGGCCGCAGCACACGCCCTTCATGCGGGATGGGCGGTGGTCAGCGGCCGTGCCGACAGACCGCACTGCGGACCCGCAGCAGGTCGACATGCCTGCGCGCAACAAGGAGGGGGTCAGCGGCGGTCACGAAAGAAGCATCACACGAGCTATATCGTTCTGTCCAGAAAGTTTCTCCCCGTTGGGGGCGGCGCGGGGGCAACGGTCGGCTGATGCTCACGTCAGGCGCCAACCGCCCGGCCGGCGCAGCTATTCCGGATAGCCGCCTTTTCATGCGCGCACCCGGGAACCGCGCTGGCAGCCTGGACAGATTCTTGACCTATCGCGCCGGTCAGCCCGGCCTGATCCAGCTGACCGGGAGTTCCGATGGTTTGGCCGGCGGCAGATGCTGGCGGGTCGCCAGGTGCCGCCCGGGCACTCCAGATGGCGCTGGCCACGGCACGACTCGCAAATCATGCTGCCATTGCCGTCCGTCGGCCAGCCGTCGCCGCAGCCGGGGTACCCGGGTTCAGGCGGCCTGATCAGGCCGCGTTTGCCCGGCGCATCCTGCGCCGACGCTCTGAAGCCCGCTCATCCTCGTTGAGGGCGCCCCAGGTGCCATACTTCTCGGGCCGGGATACGGCGTAGCTGAGGCAATCGGAACGTACCGGGCATGAGGCGCACAGAGCCTTTGCCTTGCGCTCGCGGATGTCACGTTCCGGCTGCCGTTCGCCGTCCGGGCCGAAGAAGAGGACGACCTCCGTTCCGCGGCACGCGGCGGCATCTTGCCAGCCCCAGTTCGGCCGGGGAGGCAGGGCAACCTGCCGTCGTACCTCAGACATGAGTAAATCTCCTCAACCAGCTCATCGTGTGTTCCACGCCCGGTCGACCACCTGGTTCGCCGAGCGTTCGGTCTTGCGCCGTGCGGCCTTTTTCCCCGCCTAAGATGCAACGCGTTGCATCGTCAACGTGTTCCCGTGTGTGCGAGCGACCTTCAGCTACGCGCGCTCACCGTGGGACGGTGCTCAGCATGGGAAACAGGCCGGTCCAGCAACCTTGCCGGATGGACGGTGACCCAATGTTCGGCAACCGTCCGGGCGAAGCCAGGTCGTTCAGCGGACCGATGATCAATGATGCCATCCGGCCGGCCTGTTCCGCAGGCGGGATCGGGAATCCGGCGGGCCGGGATACCTCTTTTTTGGGGCGATCGCCGGGATGCCGCCGAGGACCGCCGGCTCGGGCCGCTGCCTCGCCGGGCCGGGAGATCTGGCCGGGCCGGGGACACGTGCCACTCCGTTTGCCGACACGGCAACCGGTGATCACTAATTGGACAAATGCGATAGTTCAGCGTCACCATGGCAGCATGTCTGCGTCGGACGCCGCTCCTCTGCCCCGGCTCGGTGAGGTGTTCTTCGATGTGCGGGGCAACTCCCGCAGCATGCGGCTGAGCTGGTACGCCGATACGGGCGTCGCGGTATTCAGCATCTGGCAGGGCGGGACGTGCACGGGTACGTTCCGGCTGCCCATCGATGACCTGACCAGGATGGTCGAGGCGCTGCGCCGGGGTCCGCAGGGCCCCCGCGCGCGCCGCGACGCCTCCCGCGGGCAGGCGTCCGCTGAACAGGCCTATGGCCGTGATCTGGGTAGCCGTGATCTCGGGCCGGGCCGCGGAGCGGCCCCGGCAGCTGACCCCGGGGATGGGCCTGATCCCGGCCCATCGACCGTGGCGATGCGGCCGCCGTCGGCCGCGGACGCGCGGATTCCGGTCTCCCGGGCCGATGCCGGCTATGACGGCCAGCCCGCCGAGTATCACGACGAGGCGGCGGGCTATCCGAGCGAGTCTGGGGGTTATCCGAGCCAGCCGGGGGGCTACCCGAGCGAGCCCGGCGGCTACCCCAGCGAGCCCGGGGGGTACTCCAGCGAGCCCGGCAGTTACCCGGGCGAGCCGCCGCCGCGCGGCTACCGGGAAGACCCGGCGAACGGCGATTACCCGGGTGGCGGCCACCCCGATGAGCCGGCGACCGGCGACTACCGTACCGTCGCACCGGCGGGCTACCGGGACGACCCGCTGACCGGGGAGTACCGTGGCGCGGCAGCGGGTTACCGGGACGACCGGGCGGGCTACCGTGACGCACCGGCGGGTTACCGTGACGACTCTGCGGACTATTCA
>DAIRVB010000110.1:0-5205 GCA_036803065.1 Streptosporangiaceae bacterium | reverse complement strand
TCGGCCGGGGGTTACCGGGGCGGTGCGGCCGGTGACTACCGCGACAACCCTGGCGATGGTTACGGCGATGAGCCAGTGGGCTACCCGGTGGAGCCATTGCCGCCGGCTTACCCCGGTGAGCCACCTTTCCGGGATTATGGGCATGACCCGGCCATCGGGGATTATCCCGGCGAGTCGCCCGAGCACGACTTGGAGTCCCCTCCCGGCGTTGGGGGTTATGAGCCTCCCAGCCGCGAGTGGGAGGATACCGATGTGGGGCCGCTCGGTAGCTATAGCGAGGATCCGTCCCCGGAATCCTTCCCTTATGGCCGGCCGCCCGGCAAACGCCGGCAGCGCGAGCGAGGGCGCTATCCCGGGCGGCATTGACCCATAGCTGTCATGTTCCGTCCTCTGAACTTGGTCCCCTGAACTGTTCCGATTCCGGCAACGCCACCCTGGTGGCGCGCTTGCGCCTGGGCCGTGTCCAGGCGCCAATGGTGGCCGCGCGGAACTTGCCAGAAGACATTGTCTGGGCGTCTTTACGGTTGGCCCGCTCCAGGGGGGATATATTTGCCCCAGGGGAAGGGGGGCCAGAAGTGGCACAGAAGGTTTCCGTCACATTTGCCTGTGACTACGATCAGAAAGAGATTCCGGCCGGCCAGCATCGGACACGTAGGTTCGGTCTGGACGGACGCGACTATGAGATCGACCTGTGCGCGAAGCACAGCCAAAAGCTCGACGAGGTCGTGAACAGATACGCCGAGCATGCGCGCAGGGCATCGGCGCGCCTGGGACGTACCAAACGGCGGACGACGGCGCACCGTCAGCACAGTGCTGCCATCCGTACGTGGGCGAAGCAGGCTGGGATTGAGGTCAGCGATCGCGGCCGCATCCCGGCCGACGTGGTGACCAGATATGAGGCCAAGCACCACTGACGGGCGGCCTCATGGCACCCCGGGCGGCTGTCCGCCGTCCGGGGGCCCAGCGCTGCCGGTCGACGGCCCGGCACTTCCGGTGCCGCCCGTTACTGGCCCGGCATTTCCGGTGCCGCCGGTGAGCGGCCCGGCACTTCCGGGCGCCGGTCCACTGCCGGAGGGTGGTGCTCCGGGACTACCGGGCGGCTGTCCGGCACCCGCGGGCGGCACCGGGTTGCCTGCTGTGCTCGCCTCCGCTGGCTGCACCGTGCCCGCCGGGGGCGAATTCGCGATCGGCCCCGCCGCGGCGGCCAGGACCTGGGCGTTGGGCACGTGCAGCACGCCATCCGGCGTTTCGAGCCGCAGGTAGGTAATGCCGATCTCGGTTACCGTGCCCTCAATCTGCCCGCCGAGCGCCCCTGACCTCAACCGGATCAGGTCCCCAACGCCGAACGGGCGGGACAGCAGCAGGACAAGGCCGGCGAAAACATTGGCCAGAGACTGCTGCCCGGCGATCCCGAGGAGGATTCCGGTTGCCGCGCCGCCGAGGGCGAGTTGACCGACCGGGACACCGCTGAGGTCCAGGGTCAGCAAGAGCACCGTGGAGCCGCCGGCGAGGAGGATGGCATAACGGATCACCGCGGCGTGGGCCGTACCCACGCTGGGCCGGAGCACTTCCTGAGCCTTTCCGGCCAGTCCCAGGACGGCAATCACGGCCAGGATGCAGAACGCCGCGGCCGCGGACTGGGCGATGATGTCCGCCGTGAGGTGACTGTATGTCTGCCGGATGGTCCCGTGCCGCGCCGAATATGAGGTCATCCCGGCCAGCACAGCGAGAACGGCGGCGATGATGGACCGCCAGGGCCGGGCGCGCCTCCTGACCTTGGCCATCTGCAGGGCCAGGTCATACTGCCGTTTCTCCTGGAGATCCACCGGGGCGATCCTACCTGGGCCCGGCATGCGTGATCCCGGAGGCCCGCCCGGCATGCGTGATCCCGGAGGCCCGCCCGGCCTCCGGGATCACGGCACCTTCAGGTGCGGTACCTGGTGGTCAGATCCGCGGGCCGAGGATCGGCTTGCCGACGGGCACAGACAGCCTGCCGCCCATCCCGTTGGCGACACCGGCCGCCGAGGCGTACCAGGCGGCCAGCGCGGTGATGATGCCGATGTAGCCGCCGACCTTGATGATGTTGGCGTTGCCGCCGAGGTTCCCGATGAACAGGACGATCTCGGTGAGCTCCAGGGTGAGGAAGACGGTGAACACGGCCGCGTTCACCTGCGTGCTCCAGATCAGCATGTAGGTGTTGAAGATCGCGAACGCCAGCAGGATCCAACCGATGTCGTGACCGGCCGCCGCGGGGGAGGTGGCCTTCGGGGCCACCAGCAGTGCCCAGAGCCCCAGCCCGATCCAGAACCCGCCGTACGTCGAGAAGGCGGTGGCGCCGAACACGTTCCGGTTCTTGAACTCCCACATCCCGGCGAGCAACTGGCCGAGGCCGCCGTAGGCGAACGCGTAGCCGAGCCATGCGTCACCGGTGGCGTGCTTCATCCAGCCTGCGTTGGCCGCCGAAAGCAGGAACGTGGTCAGCGCGAAAGCGGCCAGCCCAAGGGGCGCTGGGTCGGCTATGGCGGCTAGCGGTCGGTCGTCGTTGACACTCAAGTGATTCCTCCTGATGAGGCGGTGCACCGCCCGGCCGTGGGCGTGCCGCCGTGGCGGCAGGGCATGCGCGCGGATTGAATTAAGGACGCCGTGGCCGCGACTGGACTCATAGGCCCCACCAGGCGCCTGGGCCTCGGCAGGCGCCTCCCTGGCAGAGCCGATGAATAGTACAGAACAGGCCATAAGCGGACCTTCCTCTGTCTTCACAGATGGCTCAGAAGAACCAAATGGGAAGATCTGCCCTGAGCGTAACGCTGGAGGCACGCCGGGGGGAGGCCCAGGTTTTGCGCTTTCCTGCCTCCCGCCCGGACACCGGCCGTCCTCAGCCGCCCGGCGCCTGGCTACGGGCCAGCACGCGGCTGAGCCCGGCCCGCGTGGCGAGGACGTAGAGCCGGTCCTGCGGCGAGATCGAGTAGTCGCGCCGGGGCGACCAGTCCACGCCGTCCGCGCCCTTGCGCCGCAGCGCGATCACCCGGAGCTCGCCGGTCTGATGCACGTCCTCCACCGGCAGCCCCGCGAGCTCGGATGCCAGGCCGACCTGGACGTCGGCGATAAGCAGGACATGGCGGCCGACGGGGATCGTCCGCAGCACCTGGTGCTCGAGCATGGCCGCGGCGAACGCCGACGCGGCGAGGTAGGGGACGCTGCGCGAGATGGTGTTGCCGACGGTCTTCTGCACGCGTTCGGCGAGATCCTCATCCGTGAGCCGCAACACCAGCCGCAGGCCGGCGGCGAGGGCCCGGGCGTGCAGCCCCGTCTCCAGGTTGACGATGTCGCTATTGGTCACCGAGACCAGCGCCTGGCTGGTGGCGATGCCGGCGGCCCGCAGCGTCTCCTCCCGGTGGGTCTCGCCGATGACCACCCGCAGGCCGAGGCGGCGGGCCAGGCTCACGCCGGCCGCGTCCTCGTTCTTGTCCACGCAGACCACATCCACGCCCAGGTCGTGCAGCTGGCCGACGATCCGGGTGCCGACGTTGCCCAGGCCGGCCACGATCACGTGATCGCTGACCGGGCGCTCGGTGCCGCGCAGCGAGCCGGTCAGCCGGGCCCCGACCACGGCGGCGGTCACCACCGGCAGGAAGGCCACCCCATCGAAGGTCAGCAGCAACTGGGCGAGCTTCTCCGGCGTGCTCAGCCCGGGATCGCTGACCGCCGCGCCTGCCGCGTCGAGAAAGGTCAGGTACAGCGCGTTGACGGGGGAGAACCTGCCCGCCGTGGCCAGCAGGACGAACCCGGTGACCAGGACGGCGAACAGGGCGAGGAAGACCATTCCGAACTTGTGCCCGAAGAGCCTCCGCAGGACTTTCATGCCCGCGCGCAGCGGACGGCGCCGCGGCCTGGCCAGCGGGTTGCGCGGTGTGCCGTCCGCCACCGCCAGGACCAGCGCAGCGGTCTGCTCGTCCGGGGGGAGCAGGAGGGGCGAGACGGCGTCATCCTCCGTTACGGCCAGCCCGCACACGAAGTGCGCGGCATCGGTCTCCTCGCGCCTGGCCACGTACAGGGTCCGCCCGGCCAGCCTGACGTGGCTGGGCGCGGGCTCACCGAGCGCGGCGGCGACGAACGACGGCGCCGCCATCGCCGAGCCGGAGAGCACGGCGCAGTCGTGGAAGAATGCGCGCATCCGCTCGCCCAGGCCGGTGTTGAAGATCGCCACCACCAGCCGCAGATCCGGATTCAGCTCCTGAGCCCGGAGCGCGGCGTGAAAGTTGCCGAGGTCATCCTGGCTCAGCAGGGCCAGTGCCCGGGCGGATTGCACCTGAGCATCCGCGAAGGCGGCGCTGTCGAGTTCGGCCCGCTCGATGACCCGGACCCCGGGGAGCCGTGCGATGCGAGGGGCGTTCGAGCGCTCCCGCGACGGCACGATGACCGTCACCTGTTCGCCGTAACGCGCGGTGAGTTCCTCGACGATGCGGAATGCGAGCGCGTCATCTCCGCAAACGATCAGATGATCGCGGTAATGGTTGAGGCGCCGGGGAACCGGGGACACTGCGCGATCTAACCATAGCGCGGCCATCCGCACCACAGACGGACCGGCGCCGCGGGGTATCCTGCCGGAGAAGGGCGCAGGTCTCGGGAGGTCCGGCCATGACGACCTACAGCACGATCCGTGCCTCGGACTCTGACCGGGAACAAATCGTCGCTATCCTGCGCGACGCCTACGCGGCCGGGCGGCTGACCCTGGCGGAGTTCGACGAGCGCACCACGGCCGCGCTGACCGGCAGAACCTGGGGCGCGCTGGGCGACTTGACCAAGGACCTTCCGCAGAAGGCCAGGCTGGGCGCCGACCTGCACCCGGCGAGCCGGGTGGCGGGCGATCCACCACCCGTCGAGGCTCAGGATCCCGGCGAGCGGACGTGGCGGATCCTGCCCCTGGTGCCCGTCGCCGCCGTGTGGCTCGTGATCGCGCTCTCCGCCCGGATGCCCGACTCCGTGGTCCCGGTGATCATCGCCCTGCTCCTGATCCTGCGCTGTACAGTCAGCCATCGTCCGGCGCCGCGGAACCCGGCGCGGCGCAGCGACCCGCCGCCCGGCAGCGGAAGTTTCCGTTAACTGCCGCCGAATACCTTTTTAAGGCAACGAGGCGTGCGCCCCTGGCCCCCTCCTACGCTGCCCCAGGGGCCGTGGAACACAAACCGGTTGACGTCACGTGCC
>DAIRVB010000109.1:0-10243 GCA_036803065.1 Streptosporangiaceae bacterium | reverse complement strand
AGCCCCAAGCGCCCGCCCCGCCAGCCGGCGCCACCCCCGCCAACCCGATGACCCGTTTCCGCTCAGGGAAGATCCCCTGCGGCCGCAGCCACAGGAACACCACGATCAGCAGCCCAATCGCGACCCATTGCAGTGACGGGATCAGGTTCGGCGGCAGGCTGTTGGAGGTGGGGATGAACCGGGTCACCTCTTCGAATCCGACCGGGACGAGGATGGCGCCGAGGATCGCGCCCCGGTGATTGCCCGCGCCGCCGATGATGACCGCCGCGAAGAGCACGACCGTCTCCGCGTAGCCCCACGCCGCCGGGGACCAGGTCGAGATGTAGGAGACCAGGATGCCGCCGCTCAGCCCGGCGATGGCTCCGCCGAGCACGAGCATCGCGGTGCGCAGCGAGAGCAGGTTCTTGCCCAGCGAGTCAGCGACGACGTCGTTGTCCCGCATCGCGCGCAGCGAACGGCCGTAGGGCGACTCGGTGATGCGCCGGAGGAACAGGTAGACGCCCAGGGCCAGGGCGAGCCCGACCGCCGCGAACCCCCACTCGTAGCCGGCCGACTGCGGGTTGAACTCGCCCTGCAGCGGGGCGGGGATGAGGGACAGCCCGGCGTCCCCGTTGAGCAGCGGCCGGAAGTTCGTCACCAGCAGGTTCAGCAGCACCGCCGTGACCAGGAGGCCGACGGCGGCGAAGTCACCGCGGAGCCGCCGCCCGACGAGGAACGTGAAAGGCAGCGCGATCACGCCACCCACCACCGCCGCGCCGATCCACGGCAGCGGGAACGGCAGGCCCCAGCCGCCTATGTAGGCCTGGAATCCCCCGTTGGCCGTGTCATGCGGCATGGCCAGGATCGCCGCCGTGTAGCCGCCGGCCGCCTGGAAGATGATGAAGCCGAAGTTGGTGACGCCCGCGACCCCGAACTGCTGGCTCAGGCCGAGGCAGGCCATCGCGTCCACGGCGGCATAGATCAGCAGGTTGATGAGGTAGAAATTCATCCAGTTCCTCGCCTGACACTCATTGCCGGGCTCCCCTTACCTCTGGCGCTCATTGCCTCGCACCTATTTTGTCTGGCGCTCATTGCCTCGCACCTATTTGCCTGGCGCTCATTGCCTCGCACCTAGCAGGCCGGTCGGGCGCACGCCGAGCATCACGAGCAGCGCCACGAACGCGATCACGTACTTGTAGTCGGCGTGGATGTACGCGGCGCTCACCTCGGTGGCGATGCCGATGACCACCGCGCCGAGCATGGCGCCGTAGGCCTGGCCTGGACCGCCGAGGAACACCGCCGCGAGGATGAGGACCAGGAAGATGTCCGTGCTCGTGGCGTCGAAGCTCCCGGCGTCAATGGCGAAGACCACGCCCGCCAGCCCGCACAATGCGCCGGTCAGCGCCCAGGTGATGGTGATGACGCGGCCCGTCCTGATCCCGCAGTTGCGGGCCAGCGTCTTGTTGGCCGCCGTCGCGCGCATGGCCTTGCCCAGCTTCGAATAGCGCAAGAGCCCGTGCACGCCGGCCATGACCAGCACGCTCAGGGCGATGACCACGATCTGCACGACGGTCAGGGTCAGGCCGCCGGCCTGCAGCGTCTTCCCGCTGCCCATGGCGTACGAGACGCTTGTCCCGCCCGCGAGAGCCTGCACGCCGAACTCGATGATGAGGGTCATCCCGAGCGAGACGATCACCATCGTGATCGGGGACGTGCCGCGCCGCTGGAACGGTGTGTACACGCCGGAGTTCAGCAGCACGGATCCGACCGAGCACACGGCCACCGCGGCCAGCAGGCCGATCCACACCGACAGGCCCGCCTGGTTCACCACGTACGCGACGTAAGCGCCCGCGATCATGATCGCGCCGTAGGCCAGGTTCAGCACGTCGGTGACCCCGAACTGCAGGGTGAAGCCGACCGAGGCGATGGCCAGGACCGAGGCGGTCACCAGCCCGAACCCGAGGGAGGAGAGGAAGATCGTCACAGCTGGCCCACCACCGGTTCGGCCCGGGTTCCCCGCGCGCCCAGGCTCCCCGGGGGGGATTGGGAAGCCTGGGCGGCGGCAGGACACATGGAGCGTGTGGTCATCCGGCGAGTGCCCGCAGCTGTGCTGCCGACAGGTTGCCGGTGACATTCACGTTGCCATTCGCGCTGTAGGTATCCACCTGGAAGATGCCCGTCGAGTCGTGGTAGCTGTCGAAGTTGGTGGGCCCGCCAGGTCCTTCGTACCTGACCGCCTTGCCCGCCTTGACCTGCGGAGCGCACTGGGCGAACGAGTAGCACACCGTCGCGCCGGAAACGCCGTTCCCGATCTTGATGATGTCCGGCCCGTACACGCTCGGGCTGGTGCTCTTCGACATGATCATGGCCAGCGCGGACAGGTTGACCGCGTCGTAGAGGTGCACGCCGCCTGGTGCGCTCAGGTAGGTGGTGAAGTTGCCGGTGGCACCCGGAACCTTCCCTTGCTGGGAAAGCAGCGCCTTGGAGAACGCCTGGTAGGCCGGGCCACTGGTCTCCACGACCAGGTTGTCCGCGTGGAAATTGGACACGAACGCCGAGGCGCCAACGGCCGCCGCCGCCGACTTGAAGAACGACGGGGAGATGGCCGCGGACGTGCCGATGATCGGGATGACCTTGCCGCCGTTGAGCGCCTTGATCTCGGAGAACAGGGTGGGGTCGGCCGAGCCGAGGGCCTCGGTCATGATCGCGTCGGGGTGCGACTGGACGATCGCCTCCGCCTCGGACCGGAAGGTGGTGGCCTTCAGGTCCAGCGCCTGGTTGGTGGTCAGCGTCATCCCGGCCTTCTTGAGCGCGCTGATCGCGGGCTGGATGAAGGTCTGCGATCCGATGTCGTTGCCGAAGGCCAGGGCGATCTTCTTGTAGTGCAACTGCTGGGCGATCGCGACCATGGCGTAGGACTCCTCCAGGTCGGGAGGCACCAGACGGTAGAAGTACTGGAAGTGCGTGCTGTCGAACTCCGACTGCCCGGTCATGCAGAACGAGGCCATCTTGTGGCTGTTGATGACCGGGACCACCGCGGCCGCCTCGTCCGAGGTACAGCCGATCACGAGCGCCAGGTTGGGCGTCGAGGCGAACATCTGGTTGACCGCGGGCACCGCGTCCGCGGGGTCACCTCTGGTGTCTACGCTCTTGCAGGTCAGCGTGTGGCCGAGCACACCGCCCGCCGCGTTGATGGCCGACGTGGAGCCGTAGCAGGAGGCCAGGTATGTCGGGCCGAGGGCCGCATCGGCGCCACTGAAGGGAGCGACGTCCGCGACGGTGAGAGCCGACTTGGAGGAGCTACCTGAACTGCCGCCCGAACTGCTGCCGCCGGAACTGCTGCTGCAGGCCGCGAGGCCGACGGCGAGTGCGGCAGCCGCCCCCACCGCCCCGACGCGGATGAACTGCCCGTGCCTGGCCTTCGTGGCCGTCATGCGTCTGGGGTCTCCCGCGGCTGGTGCCGCGGGCCCAGGACTCGTGAACGTCATTGTCCCTCCGTGGTGCGTTGATGCATTGAATTGACTGGATTAGTTGAGTCCAGAGAGGGGTCAGGGGTACGGGGCCGGCTCAGAAGCCGCTTTTCAGCGGGGCTCCTGGCTGCCACCTCCAGTCGCCGGGGGCACCTTCTTCGGCGACGATCCGGTTGCGGATGGTGCCAATGCCCTCCACGGTGATCTCAATGACGTCGCCAGGGTGCATCCAGACCGGTGGGGTGCGGGCGAACCCGACACCACCCGGCGTGCCGGTAGCGATGACGTCACCCGGGGACAGGCGGGTGAACGAGGAGAAGAACTCGACCGCACTCGGGACATCCACGAGCATCTGGGAGGTCCGGGCCGACTGCATGACCTGCCCGTTGAGCGTCGAACTGATGGCCAGGTCGCTGACGTCGACCTCGTCGGTCGTGACCACCTCCGGGCCTATCGGCATGCTGCCCTCGAAGTTCTTGCCGGCCGTCCACTGGCTTCCGGCGCGCTGCCAGTCGCGGGCTGACGCGTCATTGAGCACCACGAAGCCGGCGATGGCATCGAGGGCCTTGTCAGCCGTGATGTAACGGCCGCCGGCGCCGATGACGATGCCGAGCTCGGCCTCGTAGTCGAAGCGCTCCGTCAGGGCCGGCTTGACCAGGTCGGCATACGGGCCGAGGACGCTGTCCGCGCCCCGCACGAAAGCGTCGGGCCAGGTGGGGACCTCGCGGCCGCCCTCAAGCGCGTGCTCGCTGTAGTTCAGGCCCAGGCACAGGATGCGCGGCGGGGCCGGAGTCGCGGGCCCGAAGTCAGCGGGCTCGACCTCGCGGCCGTCGGAGTCCTGGAGCGCCCGGATGGTGTCCATCGCCGCCAGTCCCGATTCGAGGACGTACTGGAGCGAGGAGAACCGGGCATCACCCGTCGCCTCGGCTACATCGACGTAGCCAGACCGCGCCCGGACATGCAGCCTCGGTCCGTCGGGGGTGACTATGGTGGCGAGCCTCACGTGGCGGATCTCCTTCGTGCGTAACGGTTGCGGGCGTGGCCACATGCGGCCACGGCACAGTGCAGGAGCAAGAGCAGGCGGCGCCTGGCGATCGGTGGCCGGCCCGGGAAGGCCTGCCGCCCTCACAGGCGGTCAGGGTGCGTCGCGGACCACCTGGCCCGCCGGTAGATTGGTTGCACCTGTCGGATTGGTTGAGCATAGGTGCGAATACGTGCCTGGTCAAGAGTACTTATGCAAAAGAACCGCCAGCTATAGTCACGGTCTGGTCTCGATTGGTACGATTGGTTGCCAGACGTCGATGGAACGTAGCCAGGGTGGAGAACGATGGGGAACGCAGCCGGGGACATGCCCCCGATCTCGGCCGGGACCAGGCACCGGCTGGCCGACCTCATCCTCGCTGACTCACAGCGGGCGGGGCTCGGCCCAGGCTCCCGGCTGCCCACGGAGCGCCAGCTAGCGCTGGACCTGGGAGCGACCCGGTCGTCCGTGCGCCATGCCCTGGCCGTGCTCCAGGCGGAAGGCCGCATCTCCCGTGAGGTCGGCCGCGGCACCTTCCTGCTGGACGCCCCGCCCCGGGCCGCCGGCAATGGCGCCGACGGCGCTGGCCTGGACCTGTCGGCTCCGGCTGGCATCGGGCCGGTGCCCGACGGGGCGGGCGGATTCGCGCCGGCCGACGTGATGACCATCCGCCGGCTCCTGGAGCCACTGGCGATGCCGCTGGTGGTGGCCTGGGCGACAGCGGCTGATTTCAAGGAGATGGATCGCTGCCTGTCCGGCGGCGACCGGGCCGGCAGCTATGACGAGTTCGAGACCTGGGATCTGGCCCTGCACCGCAGCATCATGGCGGCCAGCCACAGCCCGCTGCTCGCCCGGCTCTACGCCGTCATCGAGACCGCCCGGCACGGGCACTTCTGGGGCGACCTGAAACGCCGCAGCGCCTCGCGGGAACGGCGGGTCATGTACCAGGCCGACCACACCGAACTCGTCACCGCCCTCCGGGCCCGGGACGCCCAGCGCGCGGTGCAGGCGATGCGCACCCACCTGGGCCGGGTGAACAGCGATCTGTTCGGCGAATCCCGGTGAGCCGGGTCGCTGCCGCCGTCACCGGGTGAGCAGGCAGGCATGCTCACGGTGTTCCCGGTCGTGACCGGGAACACCGTGAGCATGGAATCCGTGGCAGGAGCGGGCTCAGTACCCGCCGCCACCTCCGCCGCCACTAGGTGCTGGCGCCGAACTGGCCCCGGCGCCGGCTGACCCGGACAGGGTCACCGCGTACCACAGGCCGCCCGACCCGTTGACCTTGTTCCCGCTGGTCTGGCCGGGCGACGAGTCGCCGGAGTAGGTGTAGAGCGGGTGGCCGTTGTAGGTGGCCTGGACCGAGCCATCCGACCTGGTGATGGTGCCGAGCTTGCCCGGCAGCGTGACACCTGCGGACGCCTTCGGGGAACCGGCCACCGGCGGCCAGTAGGTCGTGCAGCCGCCGGTGCATTTCGAGCTGGTGGCCGTGTCAATGGCAAACCAGTACACGGTGAAGCCCTTGGAGTTGGTCAGCATCGTGCCCAGGCTCGTCTTCGCGCTCTTCAGCATCGCCGTCGATGCGGACGTGCTCTGGCTGCCCTGGCTGGACGCGGCCGCCGACGGCGTTCCGGCGGCCTTGTAACCTGATGAGCTGCTTCCGCATGCCGTCAGCACGATCGCGAAGACGCCGAACGCTGCGGGCATCCACCTTCGGTGACGCATCAATTCTCTCCCTTCGCGAGACAACGTGGTCTTACCGAAGGACACGTGCCGTTTGCCCTGCTAGTTCACCTGAGGCGGGCTGACCGAGCATCGTAAGCGAGTCGTAACCACTATGAGATGCGCTGGCAGAGCCAGCTGAGGGCGAGCGGGTACCGGTAGTCGATGCCCATATGCGTGCCGTCGAAGAGCTCAAAGTGGATCACGTCCTCGGCGACGCCGGCCTGGCGCAGTGCCGCGCTGAACGCCTCGGCCCCGAGGTCGAGGAACCACTCGTCCCGGGTGCCCGCATCGATCCAGATGGCCCGCAGCGCCCGGAGTTCGCCCACGTAGCGGGGCACCATCCGGACCGGGTCCCAATCCAGCCACCGCTGCCACACCTCCGGCCTGAGCACCCCGGTTTGCGGGTCGAACGGGAGGTCCACCCCGCCGTCCTCGCGCGCCGAGAAGCAGGCCGACACGCCGAGCAGCATGAGCAGGTCATGGTCGGGTTCCTTGGTGAAGGAGGTGCGCGACTGGAAGTCCTCCCACCAGCGGAAGATGTCCCCGTCGTAGTGCCGCAGGTGCCGCGCGCACTTGCCGAACTCGGGGATGTAGCTCAGCTCGTAGAGCGAGTCGCCGGCATGCGTCGCGAGGGCACCGAACAGGTCGGGGCGCAGCATGGGCGTGATCATGGCACCGAAGCCGCCGCTGGACTTGCCCATGATGGCCCGGTGCGCGGCAGCGGGCAGCGTCCGGTAATTCGCGTCCACGAAGCCGACGACCTCATCGCACAGGTACGAGTGATAGCGTCCGGTGCCGGGTGAGTCCACGAACTGGCTGCCGCCGTAAGCGGTCCACGCGTCCACATAGACCACGATGGCGCCGGGCGCCTCCCCGGCGGCGAACACGGCGTCCGCGGTCTCCGGGAACGGCTGGCGGTACGGGGACCTGTTCCGCCACATGGCGATGTGGCCGGTATACCCCTGGATCACGTAGACCGACGGGTAGCGGCGGGCCGGATCGTCGTCATAGCCGGGTGGCAGGTAGACCCACAACGGGCGCTCGCAGGGGTCGCCCAGCGGATTCCCGCGCAATAGCTCACTTGTGATTACGTGCTCGTCGATACGCCCGGCCAGGGGCGCCGACCATGGCAGCATGGAACCTCCTCAGGAGACATCAGAAGCCTTGAACACATACCGAACGCTAACCGCCTGGCCACCGCCGAAGCCCGGCCAGGCCGTCCCGCCGCGTGATGTTCTGGGCCTGCGGCTTTACCGTTGACCCCATGAGCTCGGAGCAGGGGGACCGCGACGCGGTCGAGCACCATTTCGCTGAAGCCATCCTCGCACTGCGGGCGGCCTCGCCAATGCAGCCGCGTACTGATGGGCCGACGGCCCTGATCCGCGAGAACTCGGCGCTGAGCGCGAGCATGTGCCTGGATCTTTTCGATGCCCAGCTGGCCAGCCGCCACCTGGACATCGCCGCGAAGTGGCTGCAGGCCAGCGGAACCGGCTTCTACACCATCGGCTCATCCGGCCACGAGGGCAACGCCGCGCTCGCGGCCGCACTCCGGCCCGATGACCCCGCCCTGCTGCACTACCGTTCCGGCGCCTTTTACCTGGCCCGGGCGGAACAGGCGACGCCGCCCCGAGATGGCGTGCGCGATGTGCTGCTCGGCATCGTGGCCGCCGCGGACGAGCCGATCGCCGGCGGGCGGCACAAGGTCTTCGGTAATCTCGCGCTGAATATCATCCCGCAGACCTCGACGATCGCTTCCCACCTGCCGCGCGCGGTCGGCCTCGCGTTCGCGATTGGCCGGGGCGCCAAGCTCCGGACGCCGATGCCCTGGCCGCGGGACGCGATCGTCGTGGCCAGTCTCGGTGACGCGTCGGTCAACCACTCCACCGCGACCGGCGCGATCAACGCGGCCGCCTTCTCGGCCTTCCAGCGGCTGCCGGTCCCGCTGCTGATCGTCTGCGAGGACAACGGGCTCGGCATCAGCGTGCGCACTCCGCCTGGCTGGATCCGCGCGGCAATGGAACTCCGGCCGTCCATCGCCTACTACCACGCCGACGGTTCTGACCTCGCTGACACGTATGACACCGCGCTCGCGGCCACCACGTGGGTGCGGGACCAGCGCGCGCCCGCGTTCCTGCACCTGTCCATGCCACGACTTGGCGGCCACGCCGGGTCAGACGTCGAGAGCGCTTACCGCGACGCTGGCGAGATAGCCGCCAGCCTCGCCGCGGACCCACTCGTCGGCACCGCGCGGCTGCTGATCCGGGCTGGGGTGCTCACCGCTGACGAGGTACTCGCCCGGTATGAGAATTCGCGGGCGACCGTGCTGGCGGTCGCCTACGGGGTGCAGGGCGCGCCGCGGCTGGCCACGGCCATGCGGGTGATGGCCCCGCTCGCCCCGCGGCGCGCGCAGATTGTGCGGGAAGGCGTCCGGCTGGCGGCCGAGGACGATCGCAGGCAGCGTGCCTTCGGTGGCCGGCTGCCGGAATCGGCAGGCCCGCTCACGCTGGCCCAGGCCATCAACGCCACCCTGGGCGACGCCCTCGCCGCCCGGCCCGGCATGCTCGTGTTCGGCGAGGACGTGGCCCGCAAGGGCGGTATCTACGGGGTGACCCGCGGGCTACTGGCGAAGTTCGGCGCGGGACGGGTCTTCGACACGCTGCTTGACGAGCAGTCCATCCTCGGGCTGGCGCTCGGCACCGGCCTGGCCGGCCTGCTGCCAGTGCCGGAGATCCAGTACCTCGCCTACCTGCATAATGCGGCGGACCAGATCCGCGGCGAAGCCGCCACGCTGAGCTTCTTCTCCCAGGGCCAGTACCGCAATCCGATGGTGGTGCGGATCGCTGGCCTCGCCTACCAGAAGGGCTTCGGCGGGCACTTCCACAACGACAATGGGCTCGCTGCCCTGCGCGACATCCCCGGCCTGGTCATCTCGGTGCCGGCCAGGCCGGGCGATGCTGCTGCGATGCTGCGCACCTGCCTGGCCGCGGCCCACGAGGACGGCAGCGTCTGCGTGTTCCTCGAGCCCATCGCGCTCTATCACGAAAGGGACCTGCACGAGGAGGGAGACGGCGCATGGCTGGCCGACTATGCCCCGCCGGCGCGGTGGGCGGAGGAGCACATCCCGATCGGCAGTTCGCGCACGTACGGAGCTCACGATTCGAGGGACGGCAACGACCTGACCATCATCACCTTCGGCAACGGGCTGCGGATGAGCCTGCGTGCGGCGGCCCGGCTGCGCAGGCAGGGGATCAGCTGCCGGGTCATGGACCTGCGCTGGATCGCCCCATTGCCGGCCGACGACATCCTGCGCGAGTCGAGGGCGACCGGCCGGGTGCTGATCGCGGATGAGACCCGGCGCACCGGCGGCGTATCCGAGGGGATCATCACCGCACTGGCCGATGGCGGATTTCGCGGCCAGGTCTCCCGGGTAACCAGCGAGGACAGCTTCATCCCGCTCGGCGACGCGGCCAGCGAGGTCCTGCTCTCCGAGCGGGCCATCGAATCCGCGGCCCGCTCGCTGATGCTGACCGCATCAACCCCGCCAGCCAGACCGGCCACGCCGAACACACCGGCCAGGCCGAACACACCGGCCGCACCGGCCAGGCCGAACACACCGGCCAGACCGGCCAGGCCGAACACAGCAGACACGCCGGCCAGGCCGAACACACCGGCCCGACCGGCCAGACTGAATACACCGGCCAGGCCGAACACAGCAGACACCCCGAGCACGGCGGCCTGGCCGGCCGCGCCAACCCGGCCGCCCCGGCACGCATTACCGGAGTCGCCGGCGCCTGGCGGCAGGCCAGATGACGGCGCTGGAGTACCTGAGCAACGCGGCGCGGCGGTGCTGCACCACGACGTGGACTACGACAGGATCGCCGAGGTCACCGGGCCGCCGGTCGAGTGGGTTGCGGAACGGGGCTCGCTGGGGGGCCCTGACTGGCCGGGGGCGCAACGCCGCGCCCCCTAGCGGCTGGCCGCCCGGCCCGGCCCGCAGCAGGACCCGCGACCAGGTGGGCGCGCAGCGCTGCGGTGATCTCACCGGGCGCCG
>DAIRVB010000108.1:0-10301 GCA_036803065.1 Streptosporangiaceae bacterium | reverse complement strand
GCGTGTACCGGGCGAAGTGCCGCTTGAGCACCTGGAACACGCAGCGCGGATGCTGCAGCGACTCGTCCGTGTCCGGCTCCGGATGGGCTGCCGCGCCGCCGGATCCGTGTGCCTCACCGCGCCCAGCCCGCCGCACCTCCCGGGAGGACCGCCCCACGCCGCGCTGGCCGCTGGCGGCCCGCATCTCTTCGTCTCCCTGGTACCGCCAGCTCTCTGGGTCATAGACCCGGTCCTCGCGGTCCAGCCCGGAGAACACGCCGTCAAGGTCCTCCGTGTCCGCGAAGTCCTCGGTCAGGATCACTGGCGCGTTGGTGTAAGCAACGACATAGTCGCGGAAGTATTTCTCGTTCTGCAGGACGTAGTTGATCAGGCCGCCGACGAACGCGATGTCGGCCCCGGCCCGCAGCGGCACGTGCAGGTCGGCGACCGCGGTGGTCCGGGTGAACCGGGGGTCGACGTGGATGAGCTTCGCGCCGCGGGCCTTGGCCTCCATCACCCACTGGAAGCCCACTGGGTGGCATTCAGCCATGTTGGAGCCCTCGATGACGATGCAATCCGCGTTCTGCAGGTCCTGCTGGAACGTGGTCGCGCCGCCTCGGCCGAAGCTAGTCCCCAGACCGGGGACGGTGGAGGAGTGTCAAATACGGGCCTGGTTCTCGATCTGGATAGCGCCGAGCGCCGTGAACAACTTCTTGATCAGGTAGTTTTCCTCGTTGTCCAGGGTCGCGCCGCCCAGGCTGGCGAAGCCCATCGTGCGCCGGGTGCGCTTCCCGTCCTGCGCCCACTGCCAGCCGGACTCGCGGGCCGCGATGACCCGGTCGGCGATCATGTCCATGGCGGTGCCGAGTTCGAGGTGCTCCCACTCGGTGCCGTGCGGCCGCCGGTACAGCACCTCGTACTTGCGGGCGTCGCCGGTGGTCAACTGCAGGCTCGCGGACCCCTTGGGGCACAGCCGGCCACGGCTGACCGGCGAGTCCGGGTCCCCTTCGATCTGGGTGACCTTGCCATCTTGCACGTAGACGTTCTGGCCGCAGCCGACCGCGCAGTACGGGCAGATGGATTTCACGGTTTTATCGGCGGCCTCGGTCCGCGGCCGGAGCCCGTCGCTGCGGGCCGTCGTGGTCGCCGCACCCAGGCCGAGCCGGTCCGGCCCGGTCAGCTGGCGGTAAACGGGCCAGGACCCGATCCAGGTGCGCGCCATGGCTGACACTGTAACCGACCGCTTTTGTCAGCCGACAGCGAGGGCGAAGACGTGCAGCGCGGGGTTGTAGCCGGCCACGCCGCCCAGCGAAGGCAGCGTCACCGCCTCGATGGTCTTGCCGGCGGCCAGGGGCACCGACTGCTCGAACACGAACACCTCATGACCTGAGGAGCCGGCCGGGAAGTTGGCATAGTTCACCCCGGCCACGGTGACGTTGGCGGGGTTGCCATTCGTGCCCGCCGCGTACCAGAAATTCCCCACGCTCAACGTAAAGGGCTGCGTACTGCCGTCGGTGTAATAGATCGTGCCGGCCCCCGACTCGGCCGAGTTGTTCGCCGCCGCCACGAAGCCGAGGCTGGCTCCTGAGCCCGTAATCGCGATCGTCTGGCCCTGGGCCATGGTGTTGTCCGGCTGGGCGGGCGCGGCGGCCGGCCAGGTGAAGCTGAGCCCCCCGGCGGTGAACGCCGCGCCAGGTGTCAGCCCGTCCGCGGCGAGGCCCTCGGCGGAGTAAGTGGTGCCGATCCCGTCGAAGCCCTCGAAGCCAGGCGACGGGGTCGGGTTGGCGTCATCGGTGATGCCCGTGTTGTTGAAGGTGGACGACAGGCTGGGCGCCGGGACGTTCACCTGGGCGGCGCTGAGCAGCGTCTGCTGGCCGCCGCGGCCGGGCCCCCCGTAGGTCGCCGTGGCCAGCAGGTTGATGACGCCGGGAGTCAGCCCGGACGAGGGCGCCGTCACGGTGAACGTCTTGGCGGCCGACGCCCCGGGGGCGACCGTGCCCAGGGAGACGGGCCCCGACGGCGAGACCTGCCAGCCCGACGGCACGCCCTGGGACACCGACGCGCCGGTCAGCGGCTGCCCGGTCGGGTTGCGGAGCGTCGCCGTGACCTTGAAGGTGCCGGCCGCGAGCGCACTGGCAGAGATGTCGGCCAGCGTCGGCTGCGGGCTCGAAGGCGGCCCGTACACGTCGGCTGAGTAGCCGCGGCTGGCCACGGGCTGCACCGCCGTGCCGCCGGCCTGGTTGCCCGCGGCCACCAGGCTCACCTGGTCAAGGCCGCCGCCGGTCCCGTCGAGGCCCCAGACCGCGATGGCGAGCGTGTTGCGCCCGTGATCGTTCAGGATCCCGGCCGGGACGTAGAACTGGTGCTGCGGCCCGACGTTGTTCACGTAGCGGCCGATCAGCCACCCGTTCACGTAGATGAACGCCCGGTAGTCCGCGGTGCCGGCGCCCGGGGCCGGCCCGCCGATCTGCACGTCGACCGGCACGTAGCCCTGGCGGGGCAGCTGGAGCGAGAAGCTGGTCCGGTACCAGCCGATCCCGGGCGGGACGCCACGTGCCTGCCAGGTGTCCGGCAGGGCGACGTTCTGCCAGTCCTGGTCGGGGTATCCGGGCAGATTCCAGCCGTTGCCGGAGCCGAAGAGGCCGGCCGCGTTCATGATCCCGCGGACCGGGTCCTGGGTGCCCGTGCCGCCGGGGCTGCCCATGAGGCGCCAGGTGACGGTCGCTGATGAGCCGGCCAGTGACGCGCTGTAGAGGCCGGTCTTCTCGCCGTTCGGGCCTTCGGGGTTGCCGGTGTTCTCCACCAGCACGGCGAGCACGTTGTCCTTCCCGGGGCGCAGCGCGCCGGCCGGGAAGGTGACCGTCGCCGCGGTCGGCCCGGCCGCGGAATGCGAGCCGAGGAAGGCCCCGTTCAGCCAGACCGAGTACGCGCCGGTCGGCGAGATGCCGTCGGCGGTCAGCGTGACGCCCGTCTCGGTCCCGGCGGCCGTGAAGTGCCCGCGATACCAGGTGAAGCCGTGGTCATATCCGTAGTCGGAGGCGAAAAGCACGGGGTTCGCGGTGGTGGACGAATTCGTGGTCACCGGATGATCGGCGAGAGTCCAGGACTGGTCGTCGAAGCCTGGCTGCGCCTCCGGCGCCTCGGCGCTGAACTTCCAGCCCGACAGCGCCGGCAAGGTGACCGGTGGCGGGCCGCCGAGTTGGCCTCGCAACGCTCCGTCCGTGCCGCGGGTCACGCCGACCGGCTGACCGTTCCAGGTGACCGAGCGCACGGCCGGCGGCGCCCAGACGGCGAGGCCCCCAGCGGCGGAGGTGTCCCCGGTAAGAGCCAGGGTGGACCCGCGGGCGGCCGCCGTGCGCACCAGGTACCCGCCTTGCACCAGCACGGTCCCGGCGGCCGTCGACTCAGGCCAGAAGCCCTCGGCACCGTCGGTGGTGGTGATGAGCAGCAGCAGCGGCGGGTCCCCGCCGCCGGACACCTCGACCTCGGCCAGCCCGTTGTGCACGTAGTCGAGGCGCAGGTCGCCGCGGCTCGCGTCCCAGGTGCTCTGCACCGATCCGGCCAGCACGCTGACGGCAGGCTGGCTCGCGTAGCGCAGCACCGTCTCCCCGTCGGTGCCCGCCGGGTCGTAGAGCAGGGCTGTTGCCTGGCCGCCGATGGCCGCCTGGGTCATCAGCTCGGAGGTCGAGTACACCAGGTGCTCGCCCGCGAAGCCGTAGTTGGCCACGAGCATCCGCGAGTCCCGGCCCTCCAGGGTGATCGACGTGCCCGCCTGCTGGGGAACGACCGGGTAGTAGTTCGCCTGCTGGGCGGTCGTCGGGACGTTGACCGCGTCGACGACCACGGTGGGCGACGAGGAGGCGGGGTTGCGCTGCCCGGTCACCGTGATGGTCAGCGTGTGGCTGCCGGACGCCAGCCCGGCCTGGGAGAACAGGACCTGCTGGAACTCCTTGCCGGCCGACGCGTAGGTGTCCACGGTGGCCACCTGGGTGCCGTCGATGGCGACGGCCCCGATGCCGCCGTTGGTGTTCTTGGGGCCGATCCACTGCACCGCCGTGCCGGTGAAGTTCACCGTCACGCTGTCACCGGCCGTTGTGCTCCACGACTCGGTGCTGTCCCAGTCGCCTCCCGTGTAACCGGAGCTAGGCCCGGCGTGGGTCCAGGCGCCGGTGTAGGTGAGCGCGGGGTCGACGTCGTCGTAGGTGTAGCCCGACGACTGGTCCGCGGTCAGCGCCAGGTGGGTGTTCACCGTCGCTGTGGAGGTGGCGTCGGCCTGGCGCACGTAGATGAACTGGGTTCCGTTATCGGGATTGGCGCGGGCCATGGTGGCGACCGCGGCGTTGTCCGGCGCGGGCGGGGCCACCTGCGCCGTCTTGGTGAGCGGCGCGACGGACGTCTCGAAGTCGTTGATCAGCTTGTTCTCGCCGAACTTGGATCCGGTAACCGAGTTCGGGTCGGCAGTAGTGCCGATCTCGCCGGTCTCCCGGATGGCGGCGCCGTAGTCGTAGGAGGAATAGACGAACGGCGCGGGGAGCCAGCCCCAGTTCGTCCCGCCGACACCCATGTAGTTGCTCTGCATGGTGACGCCCTGGGCGATGTTGTTCTTGTAGAAAACATTCTCGAAGCTGGGCCCGGTCAGGTTGTAGCAGTTGTCATACCCGGAGCCGCCCCAGCCGTCGAACGAGCCACCCTGGTACTCGGGCAGGTAAAGCGGTTCGCCAGCCTGGGTCGGGTAGCCGTACGGCTGGCCGAAGCCGGCCGGGTTGGCGCAGTTGAAGCCGAGCGGGTAATTGTCCGGGCCGCTGATGTTCACCGCGCCGGTGCCGCTGGTGTAGAACGGGCCGCCGCAGCACTGGTTGAAGGTGAACGGCACGTTGATCCCGTCCGAGCGGGCCTGCTGCTCAAGGTCAGCGAGGTACTGCAGGTCCCCGGCCGACCGCCCGGTGTACTCGTTCTCGATCTGGTAGAGGATCACATCGCCGCCCTTGGTGATCTGATGCGCCGCGATGATCGAGTCGATCTCCGAGAACCACTGAAGGGCCGCCGACAGGTAGGGCTGCGAGTCGGTGCGGTATCCGTTGGGGCCGGTAAGAACCCACGACGGTATGCCCCCGCCGTCGGTTTCCGCGTTGATGTACGGGCCGGGGCGGGCGATCACGTACAGGCCGGCTTCCTGGGCCATGTTGAGGAACTGGTTCATGTCCCGGACGCCGCCGAAATCGTAGCCGCCTGGGGACGGGGACGAGTAGTCCCAGTCGAAGTACACGGTGACCGCGTTGTAGCCGTCGGCCTTCATCTTCTGCAGGTCATCGAGCCACAGCGACGGCGAGGGGGTGCGCCACGGGTCGAACTCGCCGGCGGTGACGAACACCCGCTTGCCACCGATCATGAGCGAACTCTGGTCGTAGCTGACCGTCTGTGACGGGCCGGTCAGCACGTGGCCGGGTGACCGCGGTGGCGCTGGGATGACCGAGTTCGAGGTGGCCGCCGGGCTGGTGACTCCGCTCGCCGAACTGGCCGTCACGGTGAAGGTCTGCGGCGTCCCGTTGGTCAGCCCGTCCACGATCGCCCAGTCGTTGGGCACCCGCGCGGTCACCTGCTGGCCACCCGAAGCGGTGACGGTATAGCTGACCACGGAGCCCGCGCCGGCCGCCGGCGGGCACCACAGCACGGTGGCGGACCGGTCACCGCGGATGGCCCGGACTTCGGCCGGGGCGCTGATCGTCGCCGAGCCGGCCGCCGCCGGGCTGGCCGGCGGGCAGGAGGCGTCGCTTCCCGATGCGCCCCGCGCGCCGTTGGCCGCCTGGGCCGGTGCCGCGGCTGACCCGGCGGCCTGGCTGACCTGGCCCGCGCGGCTGGCCTGGCCCGCGTGGCTGACGCTGGCCTGAGCGGCTTGTGCCAGCTGGGGGGTGGTCATGGCCGCCAGCATGGCCAGGGCGCCCACGGCGGCCAGCCCCGCTCGCCGTCCTAACCGGCCTCGCTGGACCATTCGTGATCCTCGTGGCCACCCGCGGCTGGAAGCTTTCATACACGCCCACTCAGAGTCGAACGATTTCCGACAGGTCCTGGCCCACAGAACAGCCCTAAATCTCCCGTCTGTCAAGAGATGAAATGTACGGATCTGGCCGGAAATAGCCATGGCGGGCCACCCTTACAGACCGATGACGGCAGGGCAGAAAACGGACGCGGCAGGCGGGCCGGCCAGGCCGGCCGGTAGCCTGAGCGCACAGCGCCCGTACCCGGATGTGGGCCATGCCGGGCCCGTACCCGGATGTGGACCATACCGGCCAGCCCTGGGTCAAACAGCAGCCGGGCAGATGGGAGATCACCATGAGCCTGCCGTCGAAACAGCAGCGAGTCCTCGACCGGATCGAAAGCATTCTGCGGGACTCCGATCCGCGGCTGGCGGCAATGTTCGTGATCTTCACCAGGCTCACCCGGGACGAGGAGATGCCCCGCCTGGAGGAACTGCGGGCCCGGCTCGCCCGGCTCCGTGCCTGGATCTCGTGGCGGGCCGGCCCTGTCCGGCGGCGTGCTGGGCAGCCATCGCAGCGGTTGCGGGCGATCCTGCTCTTCCCCGCAGCGCTGGTAGCCATGATCTGCGCACTGCTGATCGGCGCGGGCTCCCCCGGCGGACAGCGGTGCGGGCCCGCCTTGAAGGCTCCCGCCACCGAGCTGATCGTGAAGGCCAGGCAGTGCGGGATGGGCATGATGCGCATGCCGATCCTCAGCCACTAGCCTGACGACCCCGCTCCCATCGGTACTGGCGGTGCCATGACATCAAGCTGGGCATTGGCCGTTGCTCGTGACGACCTTTATCAGACGGCCCTGCTCGAAGGCGCAGTCCCCGAGATTGCCGACGGCGAGGTCCTGCTGCGCGTCGACCGGGTCGGCGTGACGGCGAACAACGTCACGTACGCGTTGCTCGGCGAGTCGTTTCGCTACTGGGACTTCTTCCCTACCGAGCCTGGCTGGGGGCTCGTGCCGCTGTGGGGCTTCGCCGAGGTGGTCGCCTCCGCCGACGGCGATGTCCAGGTCGGCGGGCGTGTTTACGGCTACCTGCCGCCCGCCAGCCACCTGGTGGTCCGGGTCGGCCGGCCAACCGCGCGTGGCTTCCGCGACATCAGCCAGCACCGGGCGCATTTGCCGTCGCCCTACAACTTCTACGCTCTGACCTCTGGCGACTTGGCGTACGAGGTGCACCAGGAGGACCTGCTCGTCCTCTACCGCCCGCTGTTCTTCACCGCGTTCATGCTGGCCGACAGGCTCGAGGACAACGGCTTCTTCGGCGCCGAGGTGCTGGCCTTGTCATCGGCGTCGAGTAAGACCGGCTACGCCGCGGCGTTCCTGCTGCGCGGGAAGGGCCCGCAGGTGGTGGGGCTCACGTCGGGCGGCAACGTGGCCTTCACCAAGAGCCTCGGCTGCTACGACCGGGTACTGCCGTACGACGCGGCGTACCTGCTCAGCCCGGCCGTCCCGACCGCGTACCTGGATCTGGCCGGCAGCGCCCAGGTGCGCGCCCGGCTTCGCCAGCACCTCGGTGAGCGGCTGGTGCATGAGGCCGTCGTCGGGGTCACCCACCAGGACCGGTCCGGCACGGAGGCGCGGGGCGGCCCGCGCACCGAGGTCTTCTTCGCGCCCGACCAGATGCGCAAGCGCTCGGCGGACTGGGGCCGCGAGGTCCTGGACCTGCGCTTCGCCGAGGCGTGGCGGCGCTTCGCGGCCGCCGCCGACAACTGGGTCGACGTCGTCACCCAGCACGGCCACGGCGCGCTGCGGGACGTATGGCTCGAAATCCTGGCCGGCCATAGCGCGCCGCGGATCGGTCACGTGCTGACCCTCTGACCGGTGGGCGGGTGCGGTCGGCCGGCGGCGCCGGCGGCCGGCCGCACGAGGTGACTCCGGGCCGTCAGGCCGGCTCGGGCGGGGTGACCGGCACGCTGTTCGTGCGAGCCACGTCGGCGTACCAGAGGGCACTGCGCTTCGGGATCCGGCGCTGGGTGCCGAAATCCACGAAGACGAGCCCGAACCGCTTGGAGTACCCCTCGGCCCACTCGAAGTTGTCCAGGAACGACCAGACGAAGTAGCCGCGCAGGTTCACCCCGGCACCGATGGCGCGCCGGGCGGCGTGCAGGTGGCCGTGCAGGTAGCTGACCCGCTCGAAGTCGTCGACAACGCCCTCCGGGGTGACGTAGTCATGGGTGGCGGCGCCGTTCTCGGTGATGTACAGCGGCAGGCCGGGCGCCTCGGTGCCCAGCCGGACCAGCAACTCGTGCAGTCCCTCGGGATCGACCAGCCAGCCCATGGCGGTCAATGGCATGCCGTCCGGGTTGACGTTCACGCCGTGACCCCGGTCGGGCATCGGCTGCTCACCGCGGCGCAAGCCGTTGCCATCGCGCAGCCGGACCACGTGCGGCGCGTAGTAGTTCACGCCGAGAAAGTCGATCGGCTCCTGGATCTCGCGGAAATCACCGCCGCGGATGACCTCGTCGCCCGGGCGGAAATCGCGGCCCAGGGCGGGTGGGTAGCGGCCCTGCAGGAGCGGCTCAAGGAACACGCCGTTGATCTCGGCGTCGATCTCCGCCGCGAGGCCGTCCGCCGACGGCTCGGCCGCGCGGATCGGCGACAGGTTCAGCGTGATCCCCACCTCGCCCGCGTCGGACCGCGCTGCCCTGATGGCCTGGGTGGCGCGGCCGTGGGCGAGCAGCAGGTGGTGGGTCACCTCGGTGGCCTGCTGGCGGTCGGCGATGCCAGGCGCGTGCTCGCCGGTGCGGTAGCCGAGATTGGCGATCACCCACGGCTCGTTGATGGTGATCCACCGCTTGGCCCGGTCACCGAGGGCCGTCACGACGATCTCCGCGTACTCGGCGAACCGGTCGGCGATGTCCCTGACCGTCCAGCCACCCTTGTCCTGCAACGCCTGGGGCAGGTCCCAGTGGAAGAGCGTGACGGCGGGCTGGATGCCGCGCTCCAGCAGGCCGTCGACGAGCCTGCTGTAGTAGTCCAGGCCGGCCAGGTTGGCCGGGCCCTGCCCGTCGGGCTGGATCCGCGGCCATGACACCGCGAACCGGTAGGCGCCGACGGACATCCGGGCGAGCAGGGCGAGGTCCTCATCGAGCCGGTGGTAGCTGTCGCAGGCCGTATCGCCCGTGTCGCCGCCCCTGGTCCGGCCTGGCTCATGGCTGAAGGTGTCCCACACCGAGGGCCCCTTGCCGTCCTCGTGCGCGGCGCCCTCGATCTGGTATGCGGCGGTGGCGGCCCCCCATAGGAAGCCGTCGGGAAACGCTTCCCTGCCCTGCCCGTCCGGTGACCCCATGCAGTCCCTCCTTGGTGAGCCGCGGCCATCATGGCGCGGCACTTCCGCGCGGTGCGGGCGCGCGCCGACGGTCCGCCGGCCGGCTGGCCGCGCAGCCGGTGGCCGCCGCCCGCCGCTACCGCAGCGGCATTGACACCGCTTAAATCCCTCCCTAACATAACCACCGAAACGCGTATATGTAACCGCTTACAAGTGTTCGTGAACCAGGGAAGTTTCATGACCACGGTCTACGATGTCGCGCGCCTGGCGGGTGTCTCTACCGCCACGGTCTCACGTGTTGTGCGCGGCTCCGATCTTGTTCACCCGGAAACGCGCCAGCGCGTCATTGAGGTGATTGAGCAGCTCGGATTCGTGCCAGACGGATCTGCGCAGGGGCTGTCCCGGCGGCGTAAGGACATCATTGGCCTGGTAGCACTTGAGCGCGGCGTTGACGAGATCGACATCGAGCGCAGCAGCGTCCTGTTCGTGGACCAGATCGTGCACGCCGCCGAGGCCGTGCTGCGGGGCAGCGAGTGCTCGCTGCTCCTGTCGTTCGGCCCCCGTGGCGAGCCGTTCCAGCGGCGGGTGCGGTCACTGTCGGGCAAGGTCGATGGGCTCCTCATGGCGGAGGAGGTGATGCCCGCCGACCAGCTCCGTGCCCTCGCCCGGCGGATGCCCATCGTGCTCATCGCCGGCCCGCGCGCCGAGCACGAACTGGATGTCGTGACCGTCGACAACGCCTCCGGCATCCGGTCGCTGGTCGCGCACCTGACGCGGGAGCACGGCTACCGGCGGCTCTGCTTCATCGGCGGGCCGCTGGACTCGCCCGACGCGCAGGAGCGCCTGGCGGCCTTCAGCCAGATGGTCCGCGACACCCCCGGCTGCGCCTGTGACCCCGTCATCCACGGGGACTTCTCCGAGGCCAGCGGCTCGGCGGCGGCCCGGGCCCTGCTGGCCCGCCCGTCCCTGCCCGAGGTGGTGGCCTGCGCCAACGACCAGATGGCCATCGGGGTCCTGCGGGAATTCC
>DAIRVB010000107.1:0-10307 GCA_036803065.1 Streptosporangiaceae bacterium | reverse complement strand
ATCCATGCCGCCGTCGCCGCAGGCGCCTACCCCGACGTGCCGGCCGCCGCGGCCGCGATGGGCGGCAAGCGCGACGCGGTCTACACCCCCGACCCGGCCAGCGCCGCCGTCTACGACGAGCTGTACGCCGAGTACGTGCGCCTGCACGACTACTTCGGGCGCGGCGCCAACGAGGTCATGCACCGGCTGCGTGGCGTGCGCGACCGTGCTTCGAAGGCCAGTGCCCGGAAAGGAATCCGCTCATGACCATGGACCCGGCGATGGCGGCGGCCGTGGCGCGGACCCGCTCCGAAGTCTGCGACCTGCACGCCGCCCTGGTAGAGAACAATCTGGTCGCGTGGACGTCCGGCAATGTGTCCGCGCGGGTCCCCGGTACCGGCCCGGGCGGCGGCCTGCTGGTGATCAAGCCGAGCGGCGTCGGCTACGCCGACCTGACCCCGGAGTCGATGGTCGTCTGCGACCTGGACGGCAAGCCCGTCGACGGCGAGTACAGCCCGTCCAGCGACACGGCCACGCACGCCTACGTCTACCGGCACATGCCGGAGGTCGGCGGCGTGGTGCACACCCACTCCACGTACGCGACGGCCTGGGCTGCCCGCGGCGAGGCCATCCCGTGCGTGATCACCGCCATGGCCGACGAGTTCGGCGGGGAGATCCCGCTCGGGCCGTTCGCGCTGATCGGCAGCGACGAGATCGGCCGGGGCATCGTGGCCACCCTCACCGGCCACCGCTCCCCGGCCGTGCTGATGCGCAGCCACGGCGTGTTCACCGTCGGCGGCAGCGGCCGCGACGCGGTCAAGGCCGCGGTAATGTGCGAGGACGTGGCCCGCACCGTGCACCTGGCCCGCGCCTACGGTGACCTGACCCCGCTCACCCCGGACCAGGTGAACGCACTCCACCGGCGATATAAGGACCAATACGGGCAGCGCTGACCCGGGCCGTGGTCAGCAGCGCTGGCTCGCCGCGGCAGGCGACCGTACAGCTGGAATTCGTTCAGGAGGAAATTTCTGATGACCGAACGTAAGCCGCGCATCGGGATCCTGGGCATCATGCAGGATCTCTACGACGACATGATCCCGGGTATCGCCCAGCGCCAGGCTGGGTACGCGGCGGAACTGGCCGCGCACCTCGCGGAGGTGGGCGACTTCATCCCGAGCAAGCCCATCAAGTACCGCGAGGACGCGGAACGCGAGATGCGCGAGTTCGAGAACGCCGGCCTGGACGGCGTCCTGGTGGTGATGCTCACCTACGGGCCGGCGATGCGGGTGGCGCGGCTGCTGTCGGAGTCGCGGCTGCCTATCTGCCTGGCCAACATCCAGCCCGAGCCGAACGTGACGCCAGCGTGGGACATGGCCGACATGACCTACAACCAGGGTGTGCACGGGGCGCAGGACACCGCGAACGCGATGGTCCGCGCGGGTCGTCGGTTCGCCGTGCTCACCGACGACTGGAAGAGCGAGGAGTTCCGCGCCGACGTGGGCCGGTGGGCGCGGGCAGCGGCGGCGGTCACCGGGTGGAAGTCGCTGAAAACCGCGATCTTCGGCTACGCCATGAACGACATGGGAGACATCAGGGTCGACGAGAGCGCGCTGATCAGGTCCCTCGGCCCGGAGATCCTCGCGGTCGCGCCGGGCGACATGTACCGGGGGATGCTCGCGGTCACCGATGACGAGGCGGCCGGCATCATCGCGTTCGAGGACGCGAACTTCGAGATCGACCCGCGGCTGAGTGCCGAGGAGCGCCAGGACCACGCCCGGATGCAGGTGGCGATCGAGAAGATCCTCGTTGACCGCGGATTCGGCGCCTACACCGCCCACTTCGACGCCATCGGCGACGACGGCCGGTTCAGCCGGCTGCCGCTCGCGGCCGCGTCCAGCCTGATGGCCAAGGGGTACGGTTACGCAGCCGAAGGTGACGTGCTGACCGCGTGCCTCGTGTCCGCCGGGCACACACTGATCGGCGACGCGCACTTCACCGAGATGTACGCGATGGACTTCCCCTCCGGCTCGATCCTGCAGAGCCACATGGGCGAGGGGAACTGGAAGATCGCGCGCACCGACCGGCAGGTCAAGCTGATCAAGCGGCCGCTCGGCATCGGCAGGCTGGCCGACCCGCCCACGTTCCTGTTCCAGTACCAGCCCGGGCCGGCCACGCTGGCGACGCTGGTGTCGCTGGAGGGGGAGCGGTTCCGCCTGGTCGTCGCCGAGGGCGAGAACCTCGACAGCCAGGAACTGCCGGCCCTGGAGATGCCCTACGGGCAGTTCCGGCCCGCCTCCGGGTTGCGGGCCTGCCTCAACGGCTGGCTGGCCGCGGGCGGCCCGCACCACGAAGTGATGAACCTCGGCCACCACGCCGCGAGCTGGCATGTCTTCTGCCAGCTCGCCGGGATCGAATTCGTCCAGGTCTGATGCCCACTGGCTGACTCCCACTGGCCGGGTTCGGCCGCCGGGTGCCGTATTCCCCGGTCAGGACGTTGCCGGAGCCAGTGGGCACTGAGCGAACGTTCGCACCTAGCGGAGCGAGCCCAGGCCCTAGGGCGTGTCTCGCAGATCTTCAGCCTGCTGCGCGGCGGCCAAGATCTACGAGACACGCCCTACTGGCGGATGCGGGCCAGGACGAGGGTGATGTCGTCCTCGCCGTGCTCGCGCAGCATCTGGATAACCATCTCGCAGGCGCCGCCCAGCGTGCCGCCGGCCCGGGCCAGCACGGAGCTGAGAGCGTGCTGCAGCGCCGCCAGCCCATCGTCAATCGGCCGGGTCCGGCTTTCCACCAGCCCGTCGGTGTACAGGGCGAGCGTGGCACCCGGCGGCAGGGAGATCTGGCTGGCCGCAAAGGATTCGGCGCCGAGACCCAGCGGAAGCCCGGGCGGCAGGTCGAGTACCCGTGTCGCGCCGCCGGGCAGCACGAGCACCGGCGGCAGGTGACCGGCCTGCGCGGCCACGCAAGAGCTGCCTGCCGGGTCGATGACCGTGGCGATGCAGGTCGCGAACGGCGCGACGGCCATTCCCGCCGCCATCCGGTCCAACCTGCGCAGCAGCTCTCCCGGTGGCAGCTCAAGGTCGGCCAGGGTATGCGCCGCGGTCCGGAGCTGCACCATCACTGCCGCCGCCTCCGGGCCGTGGCCCATCGCATCGCCCACGATCAGCGCGGCCCGGCCACCGGTCAGCGGCACGATGTCATGCCAGTCACCGCCCACCACGCTGGCGCCGACCGGCAGGTAGCGGTGCGCGACCTCCAGGCCCGCCGGGACCTGCGGCCGCCCGGGGAGCAGGCCGCGCTGCAGGGCAAGCGCGGTCCGCCGCTCCCGGTGATACAGCCGGGCGTTGTCGATGCACACCGCGGCGCGTGAGGCGAGCTCGCCAGCCAGCGCGATGTCACCGGGGGCGAACGCCGGGCTGGCTGGCGCCCGCCCGAAGGTCGCGCAGCCCACGACTGCCCCGCGGGCGATAAGGGGCATGGCCAGGAATGAGGTGTAGCCGGAGGTGACCTCCTGGCCATCGGGATGACGGCCGATCCGTTCGACGGTCTCGCCGTCCAGGTGGTCGAACAGGACCGGCCCGCCGCTCGCCATCGCCCGCGTGTGCGGCGCGTCCGGACCGTAGACGAGGACCTCGCCGGGACGCAGCAGCCTGTCGGTGACGGCTTCGGGCCGGCCGGCCAGGCGGGCCGCCAGCCGCCGTACCGCCACCCCATGCCCGGGCCTGGGCGAGGTGAACTCATCGGCCGCGAGCAGGCGTTCCGTCCCGTAAATGGCAGCCCCGTCCGCGAACCCGGGAACCGCGGCGTCGACGACCTCAGACGCTGTCTGGGTGAGATCGAGCGTGCTGCCGATCCGGGCCGCCGCCTCGCTCAGCCAGCTTGGGCTGGGTTGCGGCCAAGCACGCTGGGCGATCACCAGCGCGCCGCTGTCCGGCCCGGCCAGCGGCTCCCAGCGGATGGCGAACCGCCCCTCGCCCAGGTCGCCGCCGGCCACAGTCGCGGTCCAGAGGCGCCCCGCCGCGACCTCGGCCAGCGCATGGCGGACCAGTTGGCGCTGGCCAGGCCCGGTCATCAGGATGTCACACACGTCACGCCCGGTAACGGCGGCCGCGAGATGCCCGAACAGCCGGGTGGCGGTCACCGACCACGAGGTCACCCGCCCCTGGGAGTCCAGGGCGAATGTGGCCAGGCTGGCCAGGTCCGGATCGCGGCGCCGAGGCAGCCCGGGCTGGCCATCGCCGGCCATCTGTGGCTCCACCGGTATCCGCACCAATCTTGACCACGCGTACGCGCGGCCCGCAGCCGCCTATCCGGGCAATAGCCGCAGGGCAGCCGTCCCGCGGCGGTCGGGTACCGGCAAGTCATTGTCCGTACCCTGAGATATCGTGCAAACACGAAATGTATAGCATCATTGGGCGCCAAAATGTGCCTCTGCGGGAGGCGAGATGGCTGGCGAACCGGGCTGGGTGCCGCCGGGGGTGGACATCAAGCGCGAGGGTTTCGAGCTCGTGGACCCCGGCGTCGTCTACATCCCGCAGTGGCGGCCGGACTCGCCGCCCGGCGCGGCCAGCGATCCTGGCCAGTTCTGGGGTGGCCTGGTCGGCGTCGCGCGGAAACCCTGATGCCCTCCCGCCGATCGCCCGCTGATCACCGCGCGTCATGCGCACATAACACATGGGACACGTGATCGAAACGTGTCTTGACCACCGATCACCCCGAACCTTACCTTCTAGGCGAACGTTCGTTCACCGCCACGGACCAGGACATGACAGGGCGCACATGGCACGTCGGTACGTCTCGATCAAGGAAGTCGCGGCGCGGGCCGGGGTCAGCTTCCAGACCGCGAGCAAGGTGCTCAACGGCGGCAACGTGCGGGTGTCGGCCGACACGGCAGCGCGGATCATCGAGGTCGCCGAGCAGCTGGGTTACCGGCCGAACACGGTGGCCAGGAGCCTCGTGCAGCGGACGACGGCCACCATCGGGCTCATCGCCGGGGACATGACCGACGGCGCGCTCGCCCAGTTCGCCGTGGCCGCCGAGCGCACGGCCCGCCGCCACGGGCACGCCGTCCTGGTCGGGAACCTGGCCCAGGGCGGTGAGGACGGCGCGGCGGTGGTGCAGATGCTGCTCGAGCGGCGGGTGGACGGGGTGATCGCCGCGGCACCCCAGCTCGAGGAGGACCCGGTGGTCGCGGAACTACTCCGCAGCTATGTGCCGGCGGTGAGCCTGCACCACGTGCCGGGCGGCGGTGTCCCGCTCGTCGGCTCCAACCACCGGGAAGGCGCCCGGCTCGCCACCCAGCACCTGATCCAGCTCGGCCACACCTCGATCGGCACCGTCACGGGCCCGTTCCGCCGCCACGTCGTGCGCAGCCGCCTGCACGGATACGAAGACGCGCTGCGCGAAGCAGGCATCGAGCCGGGCGAAGACCTGGCGGTGGAGGCCGACTGGACACCGGGCACCGCGGCGGCCGCGACCCGGCTGCTCCTGGAGCGGGACCCGGCGATGACCGCCATCTTCGTGCACAGCGACACCATGGCGATCGGCGTGCTCAGCGCGCTGGCCGCGGCCCACCGCCGGGTTCCCGCGGATGTCGCGGTGGTCAGCTGCGACGACATGACCTTCGCCGAGTACCTGACCCCCGCGCTCGCCTCGCGGCGTGTTCCGTTCGCGGAGACCGGCGAGCAGGCGGTCGAGCTTCTGCTGCGCAGCATCGCCGGGGAGCCCGCTCCGGACGAACCCGTCCGGCTGCTTCCGGTCGAGCTGATCGTGCGGGACTCCTGCGGCGCCGGGACCCCGCACAGCAGCGGCAGCACCTCACACAGCGGATCGGAGCACTCGTGACCCGGATCGTGGTGGACCCTACCCGGCAGCTCGGTTCCGTGGACCGCAATGTGTTCGGCGGCTTCGTCGAGCATCTCGGCCGCTGCATCTACGGCGGGCTCTATGAGGAGGGCTCGCCCCTGTCCGACGCCCGGGGTTTCCGCGGCGACGTGCTCGGCCTGCTGCGCGAACTGCGGATGGGCGTGCTGCGCTGGCCGGGCGGCAACTTCGTCAGCAACTACCACTGGGCCGACGGCATCGGACCGAAAGACTCGCGGCCCCGGCGGCCCGAGCTGGCGTGGGGAGGTGAGGAATCCAATCGTTTCGGCACTGATGAATTTCTTGAGTACTGCGCTGAGCTCGGGACTGAGCCCTACATCTGCCTGAACATGGGCACTGGCTCGCTGGAAGAGGCCCTGGCCTGGGTCGAGTACTGCAACAGCGCAGGCGACACGGCCTGGGCCCGGCGGCGCCGGGACAACGGCCACGAGGCGCCGTACCGGGTGCGCTACTGGGGCCTGGGCAACGAGATGTACGGGGAATGGCAGGTGGGGGCGGTGTCCGCCGAGGAGTACGTGCGCTCCGCGACCCGCTGGGCCCGGGCGATCAAGATGCTCGACCCGAAGGCCCAACTGGTCAGCTGCGGGATGAACGGCTGGAACGACTGGGACCGGGTGGTCATCGACGGCATGGCGCCCCTGGTCGACTACCACTCGCTGCACATCTACACCGGCTCCGGCGACTACTGGACCAATGTGCTCCAGCCGCACCAGGCGGAGCGCGCCATCAGCTGCGCGCGTGCGCTGATCGAGCGCGCCGCGTATGTCAAGAAGATCGCCCGGCCGCCACGGCTCGCCTACGACGAGTGGAACGTCTGGTTCCGTGAGCCCGTGGGCGCGCTGGAGGAGCGCTACAACTTCTCCGACGCGCTCGCGGTGGCCACCTACCTGAACATCTTCATCCGCAACTCCGGCTGGGTCCGGATGGCGAACCTGGCCCAGATGGTCAACGCCATCGCGCCCATCGTCACCACCTCCGACACCGCTGTTGCCCAGCCGATCTACTACCCCGTCCTGCTGCACTCCCAGGCGGCACTCGACCTCGCGGCGGACGTCCACGTGACCGGCCGCACCGTCAGCCCGATCGGCGCCGGCCACCACAGCCGCTGGCCGCACCGGGTCGCCGACCTGGGCCCGTTCAGCCTCGTGGACGCCGCGGCCACCACGTCCACCGACCGCGCCAGGCTCGCCATCACGCTGGTGAACAGGAGTCCCGATGAGCCGGAGATCGCCGAGATAGTCCTCCGTGACCTCGTGTTCGACAGCGTGGCCGAGGTCCGGACCGTCACCGCTGAGCGCGGGCGCGAGGCCCGCGTGCTGCCCGATGTCGAGGGCGCGTACATGGAAGAGGGCTCGGAGACCCCGAAGGGCGCCACGCTCACCCTCACCCTCCCACCCCAGTCGTTCACCGTCATCGAGGTGGCGACGGCAAGCCAGTAGGAAATCAACACGAGGAGTTCTGCGGATATGTCTTTGACTACGCGTTGGCACCTGGGCCGCCCCCTCGGGCCCAGATTCATGGCCGGGCGCACGATGGCCGGGCTCGCCGGAGCGGTCGCCGTGTCGGTCCTGGCCGGCTGCAGCAGCGGCGGCGGCACCACCGCCGCCCCATAAAGCTCGTCCAGCGCGGCCACGAGCGCCAGCCCTAGCGTGTCGGTGCTGGCTGGCGCGTCCTGCAAGTCATCCAGCGCAACGAAGATCACGTTCTGGGCCTGGGTGCCCGGAATCGCCCGCGCCGTCAACGCGTTCAACTCGACCCATCCCTCCATCTGCGTCACGCTCGAAGACGTGGGCGCGGGCAGCCCGCAGTACGTCGCGATCTCGAACGCGCTGAAGGCCGGCTCCGGCGCCCCCGACGTGGCCGAGGTCGAGTTCGACGAGCTTCCCTCGTACGAAATCACGCACAGCGTGGTGGACCTGGCCAAGTACGGCGCCAACACGTACAAGAGCAAGTTCGTCCCGTGGGCCTGGCAGGAGGTCAGCCAGGGATCAGCTGTCTACGCCATGCCGGGCGACGCCGGGCCGATGGCCTTCTACTACAACTCCGCCCTGCTGGCCAAGTACCACATCACGCCGCCGACCACCTGGGCGCAGTTCGCTACCGCGGCCGCAGCCCTCAAGAAGGCTGACCCGTCCGCGTTCATCACGAACTTCTCCGCGACGGACCTGCAGTGGGTGCTGAGCCTCATGGCGCAGGACAACGCCTGGCCGTTCACCTACAGCGGCGGCAGCACAGTGGGCATCAACTGGACCGGCCCGGCCCAGATGACGTTCGCGAGCTACTGGCAGAAGCTGATCGACGCCAAGGAGGTCAACGGCACCACCGACGTGTCCGCCACATCCTTCGCCGACATGGACAAGGGCATCGACGCAAGCTGGCTGAGTTCCGCGTGGGGCCCGTCCTACTTCGCACCCGACGCCAAGTCCTCAGTTGGCGACTGGCGCGCCGCGGCCCTCCCGCAGTGGACGGCGGGCGCGAACGTGGCGGCGAACTGGGGCGGCTCGACCTACCCGGTGTTCAAGCAGAGTGCGCACCCGGCCGCGGCCGCCACGTTCGCCGAGTGGCTGAACGGGACCGACTCGTCCTGGAACATCACCAAGACACCCCCGTCCTCATTGTTCCCGACCTACCTGCCGCTGCTGAGCGACCCGTCCTACAAGAGCATCACGGTCCCGGTGTCCGGATCCTCGCATCCGGATGAGGCATTCACCGCCGCGGCGAGCAGCATCAAGGGCGTGCCGTGGCCCCCGTTCATGACCGAGGCGCTCACCCAGGCCAACACCGTGTTCGCGGGCGTCCTCAGTGGCAAGACGACATTGGCGCAGGCGTTCAAGAACTTCCAGAACGTCCTGGTGAGCTACGCGAAACAGCAGGGCTTCACGGTCTCAGGCTGATCCTTGAGGTGCCCGCCGGGCCGGTGGCCCGGCGGGCACCACGCACCGGAAGGAGCAGGCGTTGGTGAACGGCACCACCACCCGGGCACCGAGGCGCGCACGTGGCGCGCGGAGCCTCCTCGTGCAATCGGCCTGGATCCACCGGCGGGACCGCAGGGGCTTCTGGTTCGTCGCCCCGTTCCTCGCCGCCTTCCTGATCTTCATGCTCGCGCCGCTCGGATACGCCGTCTACACCAGCCTCTACACCACGCGCATCATCGGCGGCACGGTCTTCTCCGGCGCGGCCAACTACACCCAGACAATCCAGTCGGGCGAATTCTGGTCCGGCGTCATCCGGGTGATCATCTTCGCCGCCATCCAGATCCCCGTCATGCTCGCCATCGCCTTCTTCTTCGCGACGATCTTCGACCTCGGGGTCGCGAAGTACGGCAGCTTCTTCCGCACCATCTTCTTCATCCCGTTCGCCGTGCCCGCCGTGGTCGGCGCGGTGATGTGGTCCTTCCTGCTGGAGCCCCAGTTCGGCCCGTTCACGCACTTCGCCAGCGCGATCGGCCTGCACAACACGAACTTCTTCTCGACGAATCTCATCCTCCCGTCGATCATCGTCATCGTGATCTGGGAGTGGACCGGCTACAACATGCTGATCCTGTACACCGCGCTGAGATCGGTGCCCCGGGATGTCATCGAGGCGGCCATCCTGGACGACACCCCGCTGTGGAAGATCATCCTGAAGGTGAAGCTCCCAATGGTCCGCCCGGCCGTCGTCTTGCTGGTGTTCATCAACACCATCGGCGCGCTGCAGCTTTTCACTGAACCGCTGATCCTCGAGTACTTCCAGAATCAGGCGATCTCGATCAACTTCACGCCCACCCTGTACATCTACAACACCGCCATCGCGGGCGGGCAGTACAACCTGGCCGCCGCCGCCGCGGTGATCTTGGGCCTGGTGATCGTCATCATCTCGGTCTCTTCGCTGTTCTTCCGCCGCCGGAGGGGTGAATTCAGTTGAGCACTGTCACGGTTGTGAGTCACGGCCGGGCCCCCGAGCCGCCCCCGGCGGCCAAGCCAGGCCGTCGCCGCCGGCGGCGGGAGCGTGACGAAGACAGGTACAACGAGATCCCGATCGAGTACTACGGCCTGCGGCGCGGCACGATCACCGTCATCACGGTCATCTGCGCGGCATTCGCGGTCTTCACCCTGATCCCGATCGTGTGGCTCATCATCAACTCGACGAAGACGCAGGCGAACATCTTCGAGACATTCGGCTTCTGGTTCTCCTTGCCGGTCGTCCTGGGCCGCAACTTCTCGCTGCTGTTCCACAACGTGGACGGCTACGGGACCTACTTCCAGTGGTTCGGCAATACCGCGCTGTACGCGGTGCTCGGCGGCGGCGGCGCCACCGCCCTCGCGGCGCTGGCCGGCTACGGCTTCGCGCGGTTCAACTTCCGCACCTCCAGGGTGCTGTTCTACCTGGTGATCGCCGCCCTGCTGGTCCCGATCACCGCCATCACCCTGCCGCTGTACCTGACCTACGCCAAGGTCGGCCTGATC
>DAIRVB010000106.1:0-10394 GCA_036803065.1 Streptosporangiaceae bacterium | reverse complement strand
GGGCGTCGGCGTAGCGCAGGTCGATCTCCTGCTGACCAGGCGCGCCCTCGTGGTGGCTGAACTCCACCGAGATGCCCATGCTCTCCAGCGTCTGGATGGAGACGTGCCGGAAGTCGTGCGCGATGCTGTGCGGCGTGTGGTCGAAGTAACCGCCTGAGTCAATGGGCTGCGGCTTCACCCCGGGCGCTGGCTTCTCCTTCAGCAGGAAGAATTCAACTTCAGGGTGGGTGTAGAAGGTGAAACCGAGATCGGCCGCGCGACCGAGCGCCCGCTTGAGCACGAATCGCGGATCGGCGTAGGACGGCGAGCCGTCCGGCATCCTGATGTCGCAGAACATCCGGCCGACCCCGGAAGCCTCACCACGCCAGGACAGCAACTGGAACGTGGACGCGTCGGGTTTGGCCAGCATGTCGGCCTCGTATACGCGCGCGAAGCCCTCGATGGCGGAACCGTCGAAGCCGATGCCCTCGGCGAATGCACCCTCCAGTTCAGCCGGCGCCACCGCGACCGACTTCAGGGTGCCAAGCACATCCGTGAACCACAACCGGACAAAACGGATGTCTCGCTCCTCCAGTGTGCGGAGCACGAATTCTTCCTGCCGGTCCATGACTGCCCATCCTCGCTGGTCAGCAACGTGAGTATGCCGGGATTCGGGCAGCGCGGCGTTTCGTCCGGCCAGGGTGCCCTGCCCGACAGTGTCTCGCGACCGTGTTACCTACGCGTTACGAACCCCTGTGCTCCCTGACGCTACCTGCAGGCGGCCGTGGTCAGGCCTGGCCGCCCCAGGCGAGGCGCTGGGCCCGCTGCGCATAGGCTGGTCCGGTGCCAAGGCTCCGGATCGCCCTTGCCCAGACGAATTCCACCGTGGGTGACCTGGACGGCAATGCCGCCCGCGTAGCCGAGTGGACGCTCCGGGCCGCGGAGCAGGGGGCCGCCCTGGTCGTGTTCCCCGAGATGATGCTGACCGGCTACCCCGTCGAGGACCTGGCGCTGCGCGCCTCGTTCGTGGACGCGTCCATCGCTGCCCTCTCCGCCGCCGCGCAGCGGCTTGACGCCGACGGGCTGGGCGGCATCGCCGTGGTCACCGGGTACCTTGGCCGGCGCACCGGGGTCGCGCCGCGGGTCGGCCTGCCGGCCGGCGCGCCACTCGACGCGGCGGCGCTGCTGCACGGCGGCCAGGTCGTGGTCACCACGGCGAAGCACCACCTGCCGAACTATGGCGTGTTCGACGAATACCGGTACTTCGTGCCTGGCAACCGCCTGCCGGTGTTCCGGCTCCCGTGCGTCACGCCCGTGTCACCGGGAGACGCCGGGTCACCGGACGACGCGGTGGACGTGGCGATCGCCATCTGTGAGGACCTCTGGCAGGACGGCGGCCCCGTCGCGGTGACCAGGCAGGCCGGGGCCGGCCTGCTCGTTGTGCCCAACGCGTCCCCCTTCGAGCGCGGCAAGGACGAGGCGCGGCTGGAACTGTGCGCGCGGCGGGCCCGCGAGGCCGGCGCCGCCCTCGCCTACGTGAACATGATGGGCGGCCAGGACGAGCTGGTCTTCGACGGCGACTCGATCATCGTGGACGCGGCGGGCCAGCTGCTCGCCCGCGGCCCGCAGTTCGAGGAGACGCTGCTGATCGCCGACCTCGAACTGCCCCCGGCCGACCCGGCGGTGCCGCCCGGCGAGACGCCAGCCGACGCCCATGACGGCACGACGATCACGATCCACCGGGTCACCCTGCCCGCCCTGCCGCCGCCACCACCAGCCGTCTCCGGCGCCGCCGCCGGAACGATCTGGCCCCGGCTGTCCGACACCGCGGAGATTTACGCGGCTCTCGTCACCGGTGTCCGGGATTATGTGCGCAAGAACGGGTTCGGCTCGGTCATTCTCGGGCTGTCCGGCGGCATCGACTCGGCGCTGACCGCCACGATCGCGGCCGATGCGATCGGGCCGGACCGTGTCCATGTGGTCCTGATGCCCAGCCGTTACTCCTCTGGGCACTCCGTGGCGGACGCCGAGGATCTCGTCAAGCGACAGGGCCTGCACGCGCGAACCGTGCCCGTCGGCCGCGTCGTCGACGCCTACGAGGCAGAGCTGGACATCCGCGGGCTTGCCGCCGAGAACCTGCAAGCGCGGATCCGCGGGATGATCCTGATGGCGCTCAGCAACTCCGAGGGCCACCTGGTGCTCACCACCGGGAACAAGAGCGAGCTCGCGACGGGCTACTCGACCCTGTACGGCGACTCGGCGGGCGGCTTCGCGCCCATCAAGGACGTACTCAAGACGGTGGTCTGGGAGCTGGCCCGGTGGCGCAACGAGCACGCGATCACCCGTGGCGAAACCCCGCCCATCCCGGAGAACTCGATCACCAAGGCGCCGAGCGCGGAGCTGGCCCCCGGGCAGCTCGACAGCGACTCGCTGCCCGACTACGCGGTGCTCGACGCCATGCTCGATGACTACGTGGAAAAGGACATGGGTGCCGCCACGCTGGTCGCCGCCGGCCACGACCCGGCCCTGGTGGACCGGGTGATCCAGTTGGTCGACCGGGCCGAGTACAAGCGGCGCCAGTACCCGCCCGGCCCGAAGATCTCGGCGCGGAACTTCGGCCGTGACCGCCGACTTCCGATCACCAACGGCTGGCGTGAGCCACGCCCGTAGCGGACCAGCTTCAGGTCAGCGCTGGGCCAGCTGAGGCCGCGGGCCGGCTCAGCTCAGCATGAGCACCGCGTAGCTGGCCAGCCAGTGCGCCACCGCGTAGTCGCTGTCCAGCACGTGCGGCAGCACCGCCGTCGCATGCTGCCGCGCGGCGGCCAGCGCCCCCTCCACCCGGGCGTCGCCGGGCGGCAGGGCGCCCGCGATGCGCCGCCAGCACCAGGCCCGGCTCGCATTCAGGCCATGCAGGTGCGCGGCCTGGCTGTCAGCCGGGTCCGGCGGCACGGCGGGGGTGAACAACACACCCGGCCGCCCCCACTCGATACCGGGCAGGAACATCCCCAGCCACCCGGCGAACTCCTCCGGCGGCAGGACCCGGCTCATCAGCTCGGCCTGGGTGAGCGCCGGCGACAGGCAGTCATCCCCGGAGGGCTCCCAGTCGGCCGGATAGAGGGCGTCGTTGGCGAACCACGCGTCCGCCTTCGCCGTGATCGCCTTCAGCAGCGCCGGCTTCCCCGAACTGGCCTGCCAGTCAGCGAAAGGCAGCACCCTGGACAGCCCGAACGCACTGTTGCCGTCCGTCCCGTGGCGCACCGGGTACGCCTGCCGGCCCAGCCAGTCGAGGAAACAGCCGGTGAGCGCGTCGGCCAGCGGTGCCATGGCGGCGGCCCACTTCCGGGCGTCCGGGTCGTCCCAGGTCGCCGTCTCGTGAATCAGCGCGAGTGCCCAGGCCCAGCCGTGCGGCCGCTCCGCCTCGCCGCCCGGGCCGGCGACAAAGTCCGCCTCGGCCGCCAGCCCGACCGGGGTGAACTGGGCGCCGAGCGCGGCCCGGATGTCGCCTGCGGGAACCGCGTCCGCCGCGGTCCGGAGCAGCCGCACCAGCGCCCAGTGCATCTCCACGGATGAGTGCCAGTCGTAACTGCCGTAGAACACCGGCGTCCGCGCCCTCGGCCGGTACGGGAAGTCGCCGGGCTTGGTCATCGTATGGTGAACCGCGGCCGGGAACTCGTGCCTGATGCTGGCGAGCGCCGCGCTGGCGTACCCTGCGGCCTCGCCGCGGAGCAGTTTGCCCCACTCCTGCGATAGGTCCACGGTGTCACCTCTCCGGCCTACGGTTTTGGTAGTCACCGTAGATCAATTCCCGGTAGCAACGTGTAGTACGCCTAAAGCTCGGCGTGGCCTGTTACGCATGTGATCGTTCCGCCGCCAACCCAGATGGTGTTGTCCCGATCGCGGGAAATGTGCACCCGGCCGGCCCGGCCGAGCGCCGTTCCCTGGCTCGCCACGTACGGCGCGCTCGCCCGCCCGGTGCGCAGCAGCCACTGGGCCAGCGCGGCGTTCAGGCTCCCGGTCACCGGATCCTCGGTGGTGGCGCCGTCCTTCGGGAAGAACGCCCGGACCTCGAACGCTTCCGGCGAGCCCGCCGGGTAGGGACCGGCCACCCCCACGTCGAGATCGACTACTCCCGGGCGAAGCGCGAGGACCGCGTCCGCGCTGGCGAGCAGCACGGCTACCCAGCCGGGCCCGTTGTCGGCCCATTCCAGGTCCACGATCTCAGCCCGCTTGATGCCGAGTACCACCGCGATGTGCTCCGCGAGCGGCTCATCCACCGGCCCGGAACGCAGCAGCGGGGGCGCGGCGAACGCCAGCCCGTCCGCGGTCTGGCGGACCGGGATCAGGCCCGCGCCGCACTCCTGCATGATGACCTCAGGGTCGGCGGGCCTTCCCCCGGACGACAGCCAGGCATGGCAGGTGCCGAGCGTCGGATGGCCCGCGAACGGCAGTTCCATGGCCGGCGTGAAGATCCGCACCTGGTAGTCCGCGCCAGCGCTGGACGGCGGTAGCACGAAGGTGGTCTCGGAGAGGTTCGTCCAGCGGGCGAACCGCTGCATCTCGCTGCCGGTCAGGCCAGCGCCGTCAAGCACGACAGCCAGCGCGTTACCGAAGTAGGGCGTGGTGGTGAATACATCGATCTCATAGAAGGAACGCTGCACACTGGCCGAGTCTGCCACGGTGCCCGTGCGAGACTTTCGTCATGGCCGCAAGTGAACCCCCTATGGCCGCAAATGACCGCTTGGCCGCTCAGGCCGCGTCATTCGGCGCCGCCGCCGACGTATACGAGCGGGGCCGGCCGTCCTACCCGGCGGAGGCGATCGACTGGCTGCTCCCACCGGGCGCGCGGCGGGTTCTTGATCTCGGCGCAGGCACCGGGAAGCTCACCCGGCAGCTGCGCGACCGGGGCCTCGACGTTGTCGCTGTCGAGCCGTCGAGCGGTATGCGGGAGCAGCTGTCCCGATCCGTTGCGGATATTCGGGTTTTTCCGGGGTCGGCGGAGGACATCCCGCTGGGCGACGGCAGTGTGGATGTGGTGCTCGTCGCGCAGGCCTGGCACTGGGTCGACCCGCACCGCGCAGTCCCCGAGGTGGCACGGGTTCTGACCGGCGGCGGCCAGCTTGGCCTGCTCTGGAATGTCCGCGACGAGCAGGAGGACTGGGTGGCCCGGCTGGGCCGGATCATCCACGGTGACCACGCCCAGGACATGGCCAGCTCCGCCCCCTCGGTCGGGCCGCCGTTCGGGCCGGTGGAGCGGCTCGACGTTGGGTGGCGCAGCCACCTCGCCCCGGAAACCGTCATCGACCTGGCGGCGTCCCGCAGCTACCTCATCACCATGCCAGCCGATGAGCGGGCGGCCGCCCTCGCCCGGGTACGGCACCTGCTGGACACCCATCCCGCCCTCGCTGGCCGGGCGGAGATCGTCCTGCCGTACGTGACCAGGTGTACCCGCACGTTCCTGGCTGGGGAACCGGTCAGCAGGGACCCGGTCAGCGGGGGCCGGGTCAGCGGGGACTGAGGCCGCGCAGCAGCTCGTCCACCACGCGCGTCGCGTACTCAGGGGAGATGACCTCGGGCTCGTACTTGCCGCGCACCATCACGGCGCCGACCAGCATGAACAGCGCCGCGTCGACGTCGATGTCGGCGCGCAGCTCGCCGTTCGCCGCGCCCAGGCGCAGCACCTGCCGGAACACCTCACGGCGCGGCTCGACGACGGTCTGCTGATAGCGCGCCAGCAGCCGCGGGTAGTTCTGCCCCTCACCGAGCAGCAAGGCGAATTCCCTGGTGCGCCGGGGGTCCGCGGTGTCGGTGGACATGGCTTCGAGCAGGGCGATCAGGTCCTCGCGGACCGAGAGCCCACCGGGCTCGGGCAGCGGCGTCTTCAGCGAGGCCAGAGCGTCGAGGAGGAGATCCTCCTTGCCCGGCCAGCGGCGGTAGATAGTGGCCTTGCCGACACCGGCCCGGGCCGCGACCTGCTCGATGCACAGGCCCTCGACCCCGGACTCGGCGAACAGGGCGAGCGCCGCCTCGATAATGGCCTGCTCGGCGCGCTCGCTCCGGGGCCGGCCCGGGCGGCGCTGCGCGGGCACCGGGTCCTGGCCGGACCCAGCGACCGTGGTGGCAGCGACCGTGGTGGCAGCGACCGTGGTGGCAGCGACCGTGTCAACGGCGGTGTTGACGTCGGCTGGCATGGACTTATCCTTCCACCGCCGCGGGAACGGCCGAGCCGACCTCCGCGGGAACAGCCGAGTCAGCCTGCGGCTGCGCGCCGACGGCCACGGGTGCCGCATCCGCCGCGGGGCGGCCGGGCATCCAGATGAGCACCACGAGGGCGCCGACGAGCGTGATGACCGCGGAGACCACGGTGGTCACGTGCATGGCGTGCACGAATGCGGAGTCCGCGAACCCGTCGAGGCGCACGCCGGTGCCGCCGAGCTTGGACGCCACGGTCTGGGTCGCGGTGATCGACCCGGACGCCGCGTTCCTGGCCAGCGGCGGCAGCGCAGCCAGGTGCGGGCTGAGCTGGCTGCGGTAGGTCTGGGCAAGGATCGAGCCCAGCACCGCTACGCCAAGCGCCCCGGCGACCTGGCGGGCGGTGTTGGTCAGCGCCGACCCGGAGCCTGCCCGTTCCCTGGGCACGACGGACATGACCGCCTCGGTGGCCGACGGCATCACGGCGCCCATCCCGGCGCCCTGGACGAAGAAGATGACACCGAGCACCCAGATCGGCGTGGTCGTTCCGAGGGCCTGGTACCCGGCCAGTGCGACCGCCACGAGCAGCAGCCCGGACGCGCCCACCGCCTTCGCGCCGTAGCGCCCGACAAGCTTGGCGCTACGCGGCGCCATCAGCATCTGGCCTGCCGCGAACGGGAGCGTCAGCAGCCCGGCCGCCAGCGGCGTGTAACCGCGGACGCCCTGCAGGTAGAAGCTGAGGAAGAAGAACGCGCCCATCATGCCGAAGAAGACCAGCGCGAGCGCGGCGATGGCGGACGACAGCCGCGGGTCGCGGAACAGCCTCACATCCAGCGACGGGTGGCTGAGCCGGGTCTCGTACCAGCCGAAGGCGACGAGCACGGCCAGGCCGGCCGCGCTGGTCCCCAGCACGTCCCAGTGGATCCAGGAGCCCTTCTCGCCACCCTGGATGATCCCGTACACCAGGAGCACAAGGCCGGCGATGGACGCCGCGACGCCCACGTAGTCGATCCGGCCCGGGTTGGGGTTCCGGGACTCGGGAACGAGCAGCAGGATGGCCAGCACGCCCAGCGCGGTGATCGGGACGTTGATCAGGAATACCGATCCCCACCAGAAGTGGGCGAGCAGCAGGCCGCCGACGACCGGGCCGATGGCAATGCCGATGCCGACGGCGATGGCCCAGATGCCGATGGCCCGGGCCCGCTCCCGCGGGTCGAAGACGTTGGAGATGATCGAGAGCGTCTGGGGCATCACGGCGGCGGCGCCGAGGCCCATCGCCGCGCGCGCCCAGATCAGCTGATCAGGACTGTGCGAATACGCCGTGAGCAGCGAGAAGATGCCGAACATCGCCATGCCGAACGTCAGCATGCGCTTACGGCCGATCCGGTCGCCGATGACGCCGAAGGTGAACAGCAGCCCAGCGAACACCAGGGTGTAGGAGTTGATCCCCCACTCCAGCTGGCTCTGGCTGGCGCCCAAGCCGACCTTCGGCTCGGCGATGATCTTCAGCGCCACGTTCAGCACTGTGTTGTCCAGGACGATGGCGATCAGGCTGATCACCACGACGCTGAGGATGAGCCATCGGCGCCGGTGAATCTTGTCGGCCACGTCCTGGGTCCGCCCAGGAAGTGAAATCTGCGAAGCCATGGTGCCCTTCATGGTCAGAGGGAAGCGGCAGCGTGCGCGCCGCGTTACCCCGACTGGTCCTGCGGGGCCTCATGCCCACGCAGGGAAGCTATCGATACGGAACATGGCCGTATCGGAAAAGATTCCCCCGCCGCCGGGAATTCTGCCCTGTGGTCCCCGCCGGGTCCCTGTGGTCCCCGCCAGGTTCCCTCCCCCGGGACAGGCCGGCGGGCGGGGGGACTATCTCAGGCGCGCGGGACGTGTCATCATCTGAATGTCCGGGGACGCCGTAACGGCGCCACGAGGCGTGGAGGATTCCAGATGAATGCTTACACCGAAGTAGGCTCCGGCTCGGCCGCGACCAGCCCGCGGACCGCAGCGCAGGAACCGGCGGACCGTACCGCGGCGCTCTACGGCGGGACGTCCGGGCGGCGGGTCACCGTGCGAGATCTCGCGGCAGCCAAGGTGCGCGGCGAGAAATGGCCGATGCTCACCGCCTACGACGCACTGACAGCCCGCGTCTTCGACGACGCGGGCATCCCGGTGCTCCTGGTCGGGGATTCCGCGGCCATGGTGGTGTACGGGCACGACACCACCATCCCGGTGACCGTGGACGACCTTATCCCGCTCACCGCCGCCGTGGTGCGTGGCACCAGCCGGGCCCTGGTCGTGGCCGACCTGCCGTTCGGCTCGTACCAGGTGTCGCCGGAGACCGCGCTGACCACCGCCATCCGGTTCCTGAAAGAGACCGGTGCGCACGCCATCAAGCTGGAGGGTGGCCGGCGGGTGCTGCGGCAGGTCGAGGAGCTCGTCGCGGCAGGCATCCCGGTCATGGCGCATCTCGGCCTGACACCGCAGTCGGTCAACGCGTTCGGCGGCTACCGGGTCCAGGGCCGGGGCGAGGAGGGCGAGCAGCTGCTGCACGACGCGAAGTCGGTGGAAGCAGCGGGCGCGTTCGCGGTGGTCCTGGAGTGCGTCCCGGCCGAGCTGGCCGCGCGAGTTACGGCCGCGGTCTCCATCCCGACCATCGGGATCGGCGCCGGGCCTGACTGCGACGCGCAGGTACTCGTCTGGCAGGACATGGCCGGGCTGACGCCGCGGACGGCGAAGTTCGTCAAGAAGTACGCGGACATGGCCGGAGTCCTCGGGGAGGCCGCCCAGTCATTCGCCAGGGATGTGGTGGGCGGACAGTTCCCCGCGCCCGAGCACTCCTACCGCTGAACTCCCTGTGGGCGTGAGCCGGTGGATGCCGGGTGAATGCCGGTGAGCCGCTAGATGTCGGTGATCCGCAGGCCCGCGTGCGCCTTGTAACGGCGGTTCACCGACACGAGGTTGGCGGTGAGCGCCTCCACCTGCCCGCAGTTGCGCAGCCTGCCCGCGTAGACGCCGCGGGCGCCCGGGATCCGGGAGGCGAGCGCCTGCACCAGGTCGGTCGCGGCCCGGTCGTCCCCGAGCACCATCACGTCCAGGTCGATCCCGGAGACATCCGGGTCGAGCAGGACAACCGCCGACACGTGGTGGAACGCGCCGACGACCCGGCTGCCGGGCAGCACCGAAGCCGCCTGCTCGGCCGCGCTGCCCTCCGCGACCGGCAGCGGGTAGGCGCCACGCTCGTCGAATCCAAGCGGGTTCACGCAGTCGATCACGATCTTGCCGGTGAGCGGGCCCGCGAGCGAGGCGAGCAGGTCCCGGTGCCCATCCCAGGGCACGGCGACGATCACCACATCCGCCTCGCGGGCCGCGTCGGCATTGGTCATGCCGCGGATCTCCCGGCCGGCCCGAAGGGACTCGGCGGCGGCCATCGCGCGCTCGGCGCTGCGCGACCCGATGATCACTGGGTTGCCGGCGGCCGCGAACCGGTGGGCCAGGCCACGGCCCTGATCCCCGGTGCCGCCCAGAACGGCGATCACCAGATTGGCGACTTTCTCGGTCATATCGGGTGGTCCCTGCTCCGCGGCCATGCCCCGATCCTGCCAGAAGCCCTCCCGGCGGTGGCACGATGGACCCATGGACGGGGGTCAGGTAGCGGCGCTGCGCGCACTGCTGGCCAGCAGCGGCTGGCTGGAGCGGACCGCGGAGTTCGCCCGGGCCCTGCGCCGCTCCTCCCGGACCCCCGGCGGGTTGCTCGTCGTCGGGACACCCGACGCGGAGCCCTGGCACCTGACCGCGCACCTGGACGAAGAGAGCCGGATGAGCGGGGCGCCGGAGCTGGCGCCCACGCTCCTGCGCTGGAGTCCGCCCCCGGATGCGCCGCCTCACCTGCGGATGGACCTGACGCGCCTGGACGAGGTCCGGCCGGGCGAGACGCTGTTCGTGGTCGGCTCGCAGGCGGCCCCCGACGCTCTGCTGGAACGGGTGCACAGCGTTCGCAAGGTCGCCACCATCCTCGCCCTGGACCAGGGTGACCCAGAGCTAGAACTGCTGGCGCACGAGGTGCTCACGGTGCGCCCGGGCACCGCACCGGTGTCCTTCGACGCGGCCCAGCATCTGGTCAGCTCGGCGGCGGGGGCGGCGGGCGACCCGCGCCGGGCCGGGCTGCGGGAGCGTCTCGGCCGGCTGCTCGACATGGTGAGCGGGCCGTCACCCGGGTAAGTGACTAT
>DAIRVB010000105.1:1238-10403 GCA_036803065.1 Streptosporangiaceae bacterium | reverse complement strand
GCGCCAGGATCTCCACAGGGCGGCGAACAGCGCGCGGGCATCCGCGCGATCCGGCTCGGCGGCCAGCGCCCACGCCCAGTCCCAGTAGTGCAGGTGAAACCGCCACAGCAGCGGGGCGTCGGCGTGCTGCCAGCCGGGTGGGTCGCCAAGGTTCCTGGTCATCCCGAGTAGCTCGATGCGGCCGGCCCGCAGCCCGGCACGCCCCGGCCAGCACGGCCAGATTCCCGCGTCCAGTGGGCGCAGGCCCGCGGGCCACCCGGCCGCCGTGGCCGGATCGGGGCCGGCCATGAGCCAGCGGCCAGTCTGCGGCCAGCGGCGCAGGGCCGTCCGCTGTGCCCGCAGCCTCGCCCGGCGGGTGATCTGGCCCGGCTGCAGATGAACGGCGGTGCGGGCCAGCAGGGCAAATTCTGGGCGGGTCACTGCGCCGGTCCATGGGGCGAGCCCGGCGGGGCGAGCCCCATGGCCTGGGCCTCGGCGCGGATGCCGGTGGCGAACGGGCGGGGATCGAAGCCGAGGTCGCGGGCGGCGCTGTCAATCGGGAATGCCTTGTCTTCGGCCAGCCGCAGTAGCTGTTCGGCCCTGATCCGGGGGTGCTGGCTGAGGCGTTCGTACCCGCGGGCCAGGGTGACGAGCGGGGTGAGCGGCACGGGGACGAACCGGGTCCGGCTGGCGATCGCCTGAGCCGAGGTCCGCAGCAGTTCAGCGAGCGTCAGCGGCCGCGGGCCTGCGACGTCGTAGGTCATGCCCGCAGTGGCCGGCCGCTGCGCGGCGTTGAGCACCGCGTCGGCGACGTCGGCGACATGCACCGGCTGCTGGAGGTGGCGGCCGCCGCCGGGGACGGGCAGCAGCGGCGCGTGCCGCAGCACCGCGAGCAGCCTGGAGAGGTTCCGGTCGCCGGGCGCGCCGTAGATCATCGTCGGCCGCAGGATCGTCCATTTCAGGGCGGACCCGCGGATCCGCTGCTCGGCAGCGAGCCGAACCCGTTTCGCCGGGGCGGCCAGGGTGGTCGTCAGCGCTGTGGTGGATACGAAGACGGCGCGGCTGATGCCCGACTCACCGGCCGCGGCGATGATCGCGGGTGCGTGGCCGAAACCGAGCGAGGCGAGGTTGAGCAGGGTGTCGCAGCGGGCGGCGGCGAACACCCGGCCCAGTTCTGCCGCGTCGTCGAGGTTCCCGGTGACCGGCTGGGCGCCCAGCCCGGCCACCGCCTGGGCGGCGGCCGGGCTGCGTGCCAGCGCCACCGTCTCGTGCCCGCGCCGGGATGCCTCACGCAGCACGAACCCGCCCAGAAACCCGCTACCGCCAATGACCAGCAGTCTCATCGCCGCGCCCGGGGCAGGGCGAGGATCTGGCGGTACTCCCGGGCGAGCGCGACGCGGTCGAAGCAGTCCTCCACATGGGCGCGGCCTAGCCGCCCCATGGCCTGCCGGCGCTGCGGGTCGGCCGCGAGCATGCGGATCGCGTCGGCCAGCGCCGCACTGTCCTCCGGAGGCACAACCACGGCGCCCGCGTCACGCAGGATCTGTGCGGCCTCGCCGGCGACAGCGCCGACGACGGCTTTCCCGGCGGCGAGATACTCGAACATCTTCGACGGGATGAACGTCGAGAACAGTGGCACGTCGCGCAGTGGCACCAGGCAGATATCGGCCGCGGCCAGCAGCGCTGGGACCTCCTGGTGCGGCACGCCCGGCAGCAGCGTCACGTTGTCCAGCCCCAGCTCCGCGACCCGGCGCCGCAGCCGGGGCTTGTCCGCGCCCTCACCGACGAATGCGAAATGGACCGGCTTACCGGCGAGCCGGGCGGCGGCGTCGGCGACACCTGGCAGCCCGTGCGAGATCCCGTGCGTCCCTAGGTACAGCACCAGGCAGTCACCGGCCCGTGCGCCGAGATGGTCGCGCACCCGCGGGTCGGCGGCGGCAGCGGGGTCGAACCGGTCGAGGGTGACGCCGTTGCGGATCGTGTGCACCTTGTCGTCTGGCACTCCCCGGTCGATCAGGTTGGCCCGGAACCCGTCACTCACCACGACGACCCGGTCGGCCGCGGCATAGGCCGCGAGTTCGAGCCGCTCCAGCAGGCGGATCAGGCGGTGGTTGGTCAGCACGCCAAGCTCGACGAAGATGGCGGGCCACAGGTCGCGGATCTCGACGACGAGCCGGGCCCGCTTCATCCGGGCCAGCAGCCAGGCGGCGCCGATCGAGAAGAAGGTCGGCGAGGATACGACGACCGTGTCGGCCGGGCCGCAGCGCCGCCCGCCCAGCAGCACGCTGCTGATCATGAAGCTCAGATGGCCCGCGATCTTGCGGGCCATGCCCTCGTTCGGCGTGGCGTAGAGCCAGGTGCGGATCACCCGGTAGCCGTCGCGGTGTTCGCGGCGCCGGATCGCGCCCCGGTAGGCGGGCGGCACCGTGCCGGTGGGGTGGTTCGGCATGCCGGTCAGCACCGTCACCTCGTCCCCGTCGGCGGCCCAGGTCGCGGCCAGCGCGGACAGCCGGGCCTGCGGGGCGCCTGTCTCGGGCGGGAAGTAGTGGGTCACGATGAGTGTGCGCATCTAAGGCCTGCTCCGGCTCACTGGCGCGGCGGGACAGCAGTGCAGGCGACTCGAGATAGATGGCCAGCAGGCCGGCCCCGGCCAGGTCGGCGGTGGCCCGGAGGGCTGGGTTCCCGGTGAGGCTGACCGCGCCGAGAAGGCAGAGCGTGGCCGTCCCTGCTGCGCTCACCATCGTTACCCGCTGGTGCGACCAGCCCACGTCGCACCAGCGCTGATAGGTGTGCGTGCGGTGCCCCTCGAACCAGCGTTCGCCAGCGCGGATGCGCCGCTGCAGCGTCCATGCGGTGTCCGCGAGGTACAGGGCGAGCGGGCCGATCGCCGCTTCGACCGGCACATGGTGCAGGACGGCATAGGCCGCCAGGACCGCCACCGCCGCGCCCAGCGTGTAGCTGCCGACGTCGCCCAGGAAGACCCGTGCCCGGACCGCGTTCCACGGCAGGAAGGCGAGCGCGACCGCGGCGACCGCGGTGCCCGCGGCGAACAGGAACGGGTCCGCGCGCCACGCCCCGAGGCAGCCGTACGCCACGCCTCCGATAAGGGCATGCGCGGCCGAGATACCGTTCACGCCGTCCATGAAGTTGAACGCGTTGACGACCCCGGCGATCCACACGGCGGCAGCGGCAGCGGTGACGGCCAGCCTGACCGGCGTCGTCGGCAACGGGCTGATGAGCACGCAGGCGGCGACGATGCCCGCGGAGCACTGCAGCACGAGCCGCTGGCCAACCGACAGCCCGGACAGATCCTCGGCGAGCCCGATCGCGGCGAAGAGCGCGACCGCGATGCCGAACGCGGCGGAGGGCACGCTGTGCATGAGCGCCGCGGCCACGAGGAGTCCCGCGGCGATCGGTGCGCCACCCCCCCGCAGTGTGGGGACGGCATGCGACGACCTCAGGCCGGGAACGTCGATCGCTGACGCCCGCCGCAGGAGCGCGATCGTCGGCGGCTCGGCGGTGACCACGAAGGCGCCGGCTGCCAGCGCGATGAGAAGGCTGGTCATTGCCGCTGGCGGCCGTGCCTGGTCGGCGCCGCCGGCTCCCCGTCCGCGTGCGGCCGCCCGTTCGCCGCGGGCGTATCGGCCACATAGGAGGCGTATCCGTGGCCGGACACGCCCCCGTACTGGCCGCCGTATGCGTTCTGCCTGGTCACCTCGTTCAGGACTATTCCCAGCAAGGGGACCTTGGCCTGGGAGAACTTCTCCGAGGCGCGCTGCAGATCGGCGCGTCTGGTCTGGCCGGCGGCCACCACGAGCAGTGTTCCGTCCGCATAGCTCGACAGCACCATCGCGTCGGTGACCGGCAGCACCGGCGGGCTGTCGATGAGGACCAGATCGAATTCATCGCGCAGGGCGTCGAAAATGTCGTGCGTCGTCCGTTGGCTCAGCAACTCGGCCGGGTTGGGCGGGACCGGCCCGCAGGCCAGCATCCACAGGCGGTCGTAGCCGTCGACCTGTTGCAGGACCTGCTTCAGCGGCTGCCCCGCCAGCAGGATGGTGGTGAGGCCGGCCGCCTCGTCGACCCCGAAGAACTGCCCGATCCTGGGCCGCCGCAGGTCGCCCGAGACCAGCACGACCCGCTCCCCGGCCTGGGCGAAAACCGCGCCCAGGTTGGCCAGCGTCGAGGTCTTGCCCTCGCTGGAGGTCGGGCTGGTCACCAGGATGGTGCGCAGGTCGTGTCCTTGCCGTGCGAACTGTAGTGAGGTGCGCAGCGACCGGTAGGACTCGGCGGCCGACGAGGTGGGCCTTGAGGTTGACACCACGATCGCCTGGCTGCGCCTTTTCCACGACGTCACCATCGGGACCAGGCCGAGGACCGGGGACCCGCCCAGTTGCTCGGCGGCGTCCTTGGACGTCACCGCCTCGTCGAGGTTGTGCCGCAGGAAGGCGGCGCCCACGCCCGCAATCAGCCCGGCGAGCAGGCCGAGCAGGGTGTCCTGGACGGGCTTGGGGGAGCTTGGCGCCGCAGGTGGCTGGGCCGGTGTGACGAGTTCCACCCCCCCGGCGGCGGATCCGGCGGCGGCCTCCGCCCCGGCCACCTGCAGTTGGCTGTACTGCTCCTTGAGTACCGCCTCCTGGTTGCGCAGCGCCGCTACCTCCGGGGACGTGCCGGAATGGCCCTTCAGCGACACGATCTGGGCACTGATCGACCGGATCTGTGACCGTACTTGTGCCTCGGCGGCCGTCATGGTGGCGGTGGCAACGGTCTCCTGGTAGGTGGCGAATGCCTGGGCGTAGGTATTGGCTATGCGGGCGGCCCGCGGGGCGGTGGCGGCGATGGCGGTAATGGAGATCACGTTCGTCTGCGCGACCTGAAAGGCCGACACGGGCGGATGACTGCCCAAACGGCGCTGGACCAGCGCCTGCACGGGGGCGCTCGTGATGAGCTGGAGTTCGGTCTGCACCTCAGTCGGGGTCACCGGTTGCAGTGTTGTGCCGGTGGCCGAGGCCTGGCTGGAGGGCTGCACCAGTAGCTGGGCGGTGGCCGAGTACTGCTTGGCCTGGGTCAGTGCCACCGCCAGGCTGGCCGCGACGCCCGCCACGGCAGCACAGATAACCCACCACTTGCGTCGGCGCAGGATCACGAGATATGAGCGAAGAGTCGGATTGGCACCGAACTCTGTCGTCATGCGATTCCCCCGCCCTTGTGCCGCTGGTCCGCTGCGATGAGCGGCATCGCCCGGCCGGCGTCGGCATACGAACAATGAGTATACTATCGATCACTCTAAGTAAATGAACCTAGGCTCCTTTATGTGGCGCGTCCGGTGACCGAAATTCTGGTGCTTTGCACCGCTAACACCTGCCGGTCCCCGATGGCCGAAGCGCTGCTCGCGCGCCGGCTGGCCGGGCGCTGCGCAGTCGGATCGGTTCGCTCGGCCGGAATACAGGCGGCCGGAATACAGGGGGCCGGACTGCCGGGAGAGGGCGAGCGGCCACCGGCCGAGGCTATCTCGGCCATGGCCGCCTACGGGCTCGACACCGGATCGCACCGCAGCCGCCAGCTCACCGTGGCTGACCTGGTCCGGGCCAACCTGGTCATCGGGATGGCCCGGGCGCACGTCCGGCAGGCCGTGGTCACGCTGCCGGAGGTCTGGCCGCGCGCGTTCACCCTGAAGGAAATAGTCCGGCGCGGGGAGGCGATCGGGGCCAGGCAAGCTGGCGAGCCGCTGTCCGGATGGCTGCACCGCGCCCACGACGCCCGGGACCGCCGATCGCTGCTCGGGGACTACCTGGACGACGACGTGGTTGACCCCATCGGGGGTCCGCCGCAGGCGTATGCCGACACCGCCGCACTGCTAGACCGGCTGGTGACGCGATTGGTGACGCTCTGCTGGGCCTATGGCACGCCCTAATCCCTCGGTGCCCGACCGGGCCAGGTCTGGGCTCACATAGCCGGCGCAGCAGGCCAGGGCGGCCCGCATGTACTCGGCCCCCCCCTCCGGGTCAAGGCCACTGACCTGGTCCGGATGCAGCGGCGCCACCGCGGCATGGCGGATGAGGGAGTGGTGCGGCCGCGGTGCGTCCAGCTCGTCGCGCCCGAGCAGGACCTCGGTCAGTTTCTCGCCGGGGCGCAAACCCGTGTACACGATGTCGATCTCGACCGCGGCGCGCGCGGCTAGCCTCCGCGCGATGTCGTCGATCAGCACCCGTTCCCCCGTGTCGAGGACGAGCACCTCGCCGTCATCCCCGATGACCGCTGCCTGCAGTACCAGCTGGACCGCTTCGTCCGCGGTCATGAAGTAACGGCTGACCTTCGGATGAGTCACGGTGACCGGGCCCCCCGCGGCCACCTGTGCGGAGAGCGCGGTCAGCACCGAACCGCGGCTGCCGAGGACATTCCCGAAACGGACGCTCAGGTAGGTCCCGTCGGCGCGACCGGCCAGGTAAGCGGTGAGCCGTTCACTGATCCGCTTGGAATAGCCGAGCACGCTGATCGGGTCTGCGGCCTTGTCCGTCGAGATGTTCACGAATGACTCGACGCCGCTCGCAGCCGCGGCCTCGAGCACCGTGAGAGTGCCCCAAACGTTGCTTTTCAGCGCCTCGGCGGGGTAGCGCTCGAGGAGCGGCAGGTGTTTGAGCGCCGCCGCGTGGAATACGATCTGCGGCCGACATTGCTCGAAGACCTCCGTGATCCGGTGCGGGTCGCGGATGTCCGCCAGCACCGTATCGTCCGTGTCGAGCAGTGCCCGGCCATGCAGCGTCAGCTGCATGGCATGCAGGGCGGACTCGTCACGGTCCAGCATGATCAGTTCCGCTGGATGGAGCTGGTGCAACTGCCGGCAGAGTTCGGAGCCGATGGATCCGCCCGCGCCGGTGACCAGAATCCGCTTGCCAGCGAAATGTCCGGCGACAGTGGCGACATCAGTCTTGACCGGCCTGCGTCCGAGCAGGTCGCTGATCCGCGGGTCACGGACACCTTCGATACGCGCGCCGCCGTTGAGCATCTCCGTGATCGACGGGATGACCTTGGGCGTCAGCCCGCAGTTCTCCGCCTCGACGGTGAGGTCGCGGATCGTCTTCCCGCTCGCTTCGGCGATCGCTATGACCAGGACCGTGGCACCGGTCCGCGCCGCCACCTCCGCCATCCGGCTGCGGTCGCCGAGGACTGGGATGCCCTGGATCCGCAGCCGTCGCTTCGCCGGATCGTCATCGAGGATCGCCACCGGCCGATACTGAGCGTCCGGCCGGCAGGTCAGCCGGTGCACCAGGATCGAGCCCGCTTCGCCCGCGCCGAAGACGATGATCTCAGTAGCCGCGGTGGCGGGCGCCCGTGATCGCTGTCTGACCGCGAACAGCACGTACCGTGCGCCGAGCATGGCGGGCAGCGCGAACAGCGCGCCTCCCACGGCCGTCTCGATCTCGGCCCGCTGGCCGGCGAACAGCGCGAAACCACTCGCGGCGAGGCTGACCGCCATGCCGCAGCAGGCCAGTCCGACGCGGACCACCTCGTCGAGACTGCCTCGCTGGTAGCGGCCCCGGTAGAGCCCGGCGAGCAGTCCGGATCCGGTCGACAGGAGGCAGATGATCAGAGTCAGCTGGGCCAGGCCAGCCGGGCTGAGGCCCGCGCGCGCCGGAACCCTCGTCACCCACTCCGCCGCCAGCAGGCCACCGAGCCAGGCGGCTGAGTCATAGCCTGCCTCGACGCCGGAGCGGCCCCACCGTTGGCCGCTAAAGATCCGCCCCGTTTGGCCGCTAAAGATCCGCCCCATACGGATGCTGGGCGAATTTCCGCCCGTCGCCCCGCTGTCCACACAGCCCCCGTCCCCCTGCTGCCGCAGACGCCGGCACACCCGCTGGGTGCCGCAACGCCGCATGGGGTACATTACCCTGAGTAATCGATACGACACTATTAGTAACCAAGTCGTAGGCGGCCCGTCTGCATGAGGGGGCAGAATCGCCGTCGAGCTGCGGAATCTTCCCTGGCCTAGGAGTCGCAGGAACGGCGGAACAGGCTAACTCCTGCCAGCGAGACCTATCAGGCAGCGCATAGACACAGGGGGCATCGAGGATGACCGGCACGTCCAGCGGAAATGACCCGGGCGGTTCCGCACAGGCCACTGCTCCGCACGCATCCACCGTTGTCGAGGCAGAGCAGCCGGTCAAGCGCAAGCCGCGCGGCAGACGTAAAGGGTTGCTGTCAGGCCTGGGAGTCCTGGTGCTGATCGGTGCCGCCGCCGCAGCCGGCTTTCTGATCGTGAACAACCTGGTCAGCCGCGTGCCGCGGATCAATATCGGGCGGCTGCCACCATCTGGAGTCAGTCAGACGATCCTGATCACCGGCGCCGGATTCGGGGCCACCGGTGGGTCGGTGCCCGTGTCGTCGCAGGGTCAATTCAGCGGGCTCATCATGCTGCTGCACATCAACGTCCGGCAGAAGGCGGCCGCCGTGGTATCGATACCGCCGCGGGTCATGGTCCAGGTGCCAGGGAAGGGAACGATAGAGCTCCAGAGCGCGCTCGCTGACGGCGGCCCGGCCTTGCTGGTGCGCACGGTCGGGCAGTTGACCCACGTGCAGATCAACCACTATGCGCGGATTGACTTCAACCACGTCGCGAAACTGATCAACGCTCTCGGCGGCGTTGATGTCAGCATGCTGAAGCCGAGCGTTGGCGCCGGGTACAAGTTCCACGCCGGGATCAACCACCTGAACGGCATGACGGCGCTCTATTACGCGCGGGACACGGCCACCACCGACGGGGGCCGGATATTGCGCCAGCAGAACCTCCTCCGCGCGATCATGTCCAAACTCGGCCACCGTCACCTGCTCACCACCCCGATGACGATGGTCCACGTACTCGGCGCGCTCACCAGCATGATGACCGTGGACAGCAACTTCACCAACTCTGAGCTCATGGCCTTGGCTAAGGAACTGGCCACCCTGAGTGGCCAGGCGGGGACGTTCGTGACGGCCCCATCCCACATGGCCGGGGGAAAACTCGTCCTCGACACCCCGATGAGCAGCCAGCTCTGGCGAGCGATCACGCATGACTCGGTCGCCGCGTTCGCCCGGAAAGACCCGTCCACGGTGACACCGCCGGTGCTTCCCTGACGCCTACGGCGCTCCCCGCCCAGGCGGCGCCTACGGCGCTCCCCAGGCGGCGCCTACGGCGCCAGGCCGACCAGG
>DAIRVB010000105.1:0-1138 GCA_036803065.1 Streptosporangiaceae bacterium | reverse complement strand
CCAGGCGGCGCCTACGGCGCCAGGCCGACCAGGATCTCCTCGATCCGCGCCAGCGCGGCGGAAATCCACGGCAGTTCCAGCGGTGCGCCGGCCGCCAGCGCGCGTTCACGCTGGGCCGCGGTCTCTCCGTAGAGCAGGCCGGTGGCCACCCGCACCCGCAACGCACTCGCGTCCTCCCCGAACGCGCTCGCGGGCAGCACACCCATGCCGCAGCGGTCGAGCAGGTGCCGGGCCAGGTCGGCCCCGGTGGCGATTCCGTAGCCGCCGCGCAGGTGCTCGCGCCACGGGGCAAAGTCCGGGTAGAGGTAGAACGCGGCCTCTGGCGCCGGAACCAGCAGCCCAGCAGCGGCAAAACGACCCGCGGCAGCGCGTGCCACCGCCCGGTGCAGGGAGCGACTGCGGGCAATTCGTTCGGTTATGTCGGGGGGTTCGGTGAAGGCGAGGGCCGCCGCCTGCTGGATGGGCACCGACGGGGCGGACCATATTTCGCTGGCGATGCCGAGCAGCCGGTCGCGCAGCCCGCGCCCAGCCGGGCCGTCTGGCAGCCTGGCCACGCCGATCCGCCAGCCGCCCAGGGCGAGGCTCTTGCTGAGCGAGGTCGTGACCACGGTCCGTTGTGGCGCGAAAGCCACCGGGCTCGGGAACGGTGCCCGTGGGTCATGCACCAGGTCGCGGTAGATCTCGTCGGAGATGATGATCAGGTCGTAGGCCGCGGCGACGTCGCAGAGCTCGCGCATGGTGCCCGGACGGGCAAGACGCCCGGTGGGGTTGTCAGGCAGCGTGAGGATCACCGAGCCGATCCGCTGGCCATTCTCGCGTGCCGCCTCGACGGCCCGGGCCAGCCCGGCGGGGTCGCAGATGCCACCCTGGCCGGGCGGGGCGGGCACGAAGTGGGTGCGGACGCCGATCATGCTGGCTTGTGCGGCGTAGCTGACCCAGCTTGGCCGGGGAACGGCCACGTCCGCGCCGATGGCGAGCAGCAGGCCGAACAGCAGCGGCTTGCTGCCTGGTCCGCAGACTACCGAGCTGGCGCTGGTGGGCAGGCCGCGCCTGGTCCAGTAGCCCGCCGCGGCCTGGCGCAGCGCCATCAGCCCGGCCACCGGGCCGTAGGAGTTGCCGTCGCTGGCCGCGGCCAGCG
>DAIRVB010000104.1:3139-10493 GCA_036803065.1 Streptosporangiaceae bacterium | reverse complement strand
TACGGTACGGGCAGACGGCACGAGGAACGCCCGGGCCCACCCGCCGGTCGCCGGGTGTGCCCGGGGACGGTCGGCCGTGACCTGGAGGTTCCGTGGCGGGACTGCACATGATCGGCCGGGGCAAGGAGGCGCACGAGCTCTTCGACCGGCTGCTCGCGCTGCGCAACGATGTCGGCCTGCTCAGCGAGGAGTATGACCCGCGGTACGCGCGGCAGGTTGGCAACACGCCGCAGGCCTTCAGCCATGTGCCGCTCATCCAGGCCGCACTCAACCTGGATGAGCACGCGGGCGCCCACTGCCGCCGGTCGGCCAGGAATGAGCCGGTCGTCTCCGGGTTCGGCGAGCCGTGACCGCGATGCCCCGTTCCGCCGCCGATCCGGGCGAGTCCCGGCCCCGGCCCAGTGGCGTCTCGCCAGTCCCACCAGCGGCGGGTTCCCAGTCGCCGCGCCCGCACATCCTGGTGGTCAACGGCCGGAAGGTCCGTCAGCCCGTCTTCGTCATCGGTGCCCCCTGCTCCGGAACTGACCTGCTGGCCCGCGCGCTGAAAAGGTCCAATGGCTTCCACGTCACCCTGGGGCAGCGCTGGGTCCTGCCGGTGGTGCACGCCTTCGCCCGGCGGCCGTCGATTTCCCGTGGCCGGGGCGACGCGGCGGCCACCGTGCTACGGGACGCGTTCGCCCAGGCGTGGCAGGTGACTCCGGACTGCTGCCTGGGCTGCACCCACCAGTGCCGAGAGGCCGGCGGCCTCGACAGCGTGGGCCCGTGCGTGAGCCAGCGCGGCATCACCCGCTACGGCGACGCCAGTCCGGACCTGCTGTACTGCGCCGAGGCACTGGTAGACGCCTTCCCGGATGCGCGCCTCGTTCAGATCATCAGGGACGGCCGGGATGTGGTCGCGGGAATGCTGACCGACCCTGCGGCGCTGGCCTGGTTCAAGCCGGGCTTCGTTAACGTGGACACCGAGTTCCCGAACCCGCTGCTTGGCGTGGAGACCGAGCAGGACAGAGCCGCCTGGCCGGACCTGTCCATGGCGGCCAAGTGCGCGATGCGCTGGCGCGGGAGCGTGCGTCAGATGGCCCGGTTGCGCGGCAAGCTGGCCGCCGGGCAGCTGATCACGCTCCGCTACGAGGAGATGATCCGCCAGCCGGCGGCCGCGGCTTCCGCCGTCTCCGACTTCCTCGGCACTGCCGTATCGCCCCTGGAACTGCCCGTCGCACCCTCCCCGGTACCGGGTCGCCCGCCGGCCAGCGAGCCCGGGGCATGGCGCCGCACGCTGAGCCCGGTGCAGGCCGCGGAGATAGAGGGCATCGCCGGCGACGAACTGCGCCGGGTAGGGTACGGCTCCTGACTCTCTTACCGGGCGCGCTTACCGGGCGGGCCCGGTGAACACCCGCTCCTGGCCTGCGAACTGCGTGTGGTAAAGCTCGGCGTACAGGCCGCCGGAGGCCAGCAGTTCCTCGTGCGTTCCGCGCTCGCGGATCCGGCCAGTGTCGATGACCAGAATCTGGTCCGCCTCACGGATGGTCGACAGCCGGTGCGCGATGACCAGCGACGTGCGCCCGGCCAGCGCGGTCTTGAGAGCACGCTGAACGGCCACCTCTGACTCGGAGTCGAGATGGGCGGTGGCCTCGTCCAGCACGACCACCGACGGCGCCTTCAGCAGCAGCCGGGCGATAGCGAGCCGCTGCTTCTCGCCGCCGGACAGCCGGTACCCGCGGTCACCCACCACGGTGTCAAGGCCGTCGGGCAGCAGCGAGATCATCTCCCAGATCTGCGCCGACCGGCACGCCTCGATCAGTTCGTCCTCAGACGCGCTCGGCCGGGCGTAGACGAGATTGGCACGGATCGTGTCGTGGAACATGTGCGCGTCCTGGGTCACCGCGCCGACCACGTCGTGCAGCGAGTCCTGGGTCACCTCGCGCAGATCCTGGCCGCCGATGCGCACAGCGCCTTCCGACGGGTCATACAGCCGCGCCACCAGGTGGGTGATGGTGGTCTTGCCCGCGCCCGACGGGCCAACCAGGGCGGTGAGCTTGCCGGATGGCGCGGTGAAACTGACGTCGTGCAGCACGTCGTCGGGCCCTGTATCGCGTTCGTGCACCTTCACCGCGATGGACTCCAGGGAGGCCAGCGACACCTCGCTGGCCGCCGGGTAACGGAACGACACATGGTCGAATTCGATGGCCGGCGCAGCGGATGTCCCGCCGTTGCCCCCCGTACTTCCAACCGCAGTGCCGCCAACCGCAGTGCCGCCAACCGCAGTGCTGGCCACAGCGGTGCTCGCCACAGCGGTGCGGCGCAGCGGTACCGCGCCTGGCTGGTCCGCGATCAGCGGTTTCAGGTCGAGCACCTCGAATACCCGGTCGAAACTGACCAGTGCGGTCATCACATCGACCTGCACATTGGACAGCGAGGTGATCGGCCCGTAGAGCCGGCCAAGCAGTGCGGTCAGCGCCACAAGCGTGCCCAGCTGGAAGGCACCGTGAATGACCAGACCGCCACCAAGCCCGTAAACCACCGCGGTGGCCACCGATGCCAGCAAGCTCAGCGCGATGAACAGGGTGCCGCCATACATGGCCTGGACCACGCCGATGTCCCTGACCCGGGCCGCCCGGCCTGCGAAGACCCGCGCCTCATCGTCCGGGCGGCCAAACAGCTTGACCAGTATCGCCCCCGCGACGTTGAACCGCTCCGTCATGGTCGAGCCCAGTTCCGCGTCGAGCTGCATCGATTCCCTGGTCAGCCGCTGTAGCCTGCGGCCGACCAGCCGGGCGGGGATGACGAACACCGGGAGCAGCACCAACGACACCACGGTGACCAGCCAGGAGAGGTACAGCATCGCGCCGAGTACCAGGATCAGGCTGAGCACGTTGGACACGACGGAGGACAGCGTGGAAGTGATCGCCTGCTGGGCCCCGATGACGTCGCTGTTCAGCCTGCTGACGAGTGATCCAGTCTGGGCCCGGGTAAAAAACGCGATCGGCTGCTGCTGCACGTGCCGGAACACCTGGGTGCGCAGGTCATAGATGAGCCCTTCGCCGATCCGTGAGGAAAACCAGCGCTGCGCGACGGACAGCAGGGCGCCGACCACGGCGAGGGCCAGGACAATTCCCGCGACCCACAACACGATGCCAGTGTCATGCCGCAGGATGCCGTTGATGATCGACCTGAGCAGCAGCGGCACGGCGACCCCGATCACCGCGGACAGCGAGGTGGCGGTCAGGAACAAGGCGAGCTGGGTACGGTAGGGCCGCGCGTAGGAGGCGATCCTGCGCACGCTGCCCTTCTTGAGCCGCTGCTGGGTGACGGAGCCGTCGCGCGTGAACGACCGCATTGCGTGCCAGCTCGATCCGTACATGGGCGCAGCAACGTCCTTCCTGGCCAGGATCTTCCCTTGTCAGCTAAGGGCGAACCGTGGCCCAGTGCCGGGCCGGGTGGCTCAGCGCCAAGCCGGGCTGGCTCAGCGCCAAGCCGGGCTGGCTCAATGCCCACTCGGGGTGGCTCAATGCCAAGTCAGGATTGCGCGAGCCGCGCCCGCATCAGGGCTGTCTGCGCCCGTCGTTCCGCCGCCGCCTGGTCTTCGAGGCTGTTCCCGGATGCCTGGCTGAGCAGTTCCTTGGTGGCCCGCGCGGCGGCCGCATCGGTGGCCAGCAGCGCGGCCACCAGATCGCCGACCGCGGCGTCGAGATCATCCGCAGCGACGACGAGTTCGGCGAGCCGCAGTTCCCTGGCCTCCGCCGCACGCACGGTCCGCGCGGTGAGGCACATCTCGATCGCCCGGGGCAGCCCGACAATGTCGACAAGTGGCTTTGTCCCCGTTAGGTCGGGAACTAGCCCGAGAGCGGGCTCCTTCATGCACAACTGCGCGTCATCGGCGAGCACCCGCAGATCACATGACAGGGCCAGTTGCAGTCCCGCGCCGATCGCATGCCCGCGCACGGCGGCGATTGACACGATCGCGGGGCTGCGCAGCCAGGTGAAGCCTTCCTGGACGGACGCGACCCACGTCTCGAATCCTGGATCGGCCGGACTGGGCGGCGGTTCCTCACCTGGGACCCCCTCGCCGGTGAAAAACCGACGATCGATGCCCGCGCTGAAGGATGGTCCTTCGCCGCGGACCACCACCACCCGCACCGAGGACGGCCGGGCGCGGCCGATCGCGGCAAGGCCATGCCACATCATTGGGGTCATGGCGTTGCGCCGCTCGCCACGGCACAGCGTCACCGTGGCCGCGCCAGGCGCCGGCTCGTCAAGAGTGAGCCGTAGCCCGGCCCGGTCGAGATCTGGCAGACCGGGTGTCATGTCCTCCTCAGCGCTTCGCGCGCGCTTTACCGCGTGTCGCTCCGCCGCGACCGCGCAGGGATACCCCTGTCTCGGTCAGGATGCGGTGGACGAACCCGTAGGACCGCCCGGTGGACGCGGCGAGGGAACGGATGCTCTCGCCGCCGTCATACCTCTTTTTAAGATCCGAAGCCAGCTTGGTTCGGTCTGCACCGGTGACCCGGGTGCCTTTCTTGAGGGTCTCGGTCACGCGTACCTCCCGTGAACTGAAGTGACCGCTGCGTTACCGTCTCCCGCCATGATCAAGCATAAAGGCGGGTTCGGCTACCCACATCCAGGTAAGTGATCACTTCTTTTTCGGCCCCGGGCCGACCCCGGTGCTCAGGCCAGCACTGAAGTTCGCTGGTCACGCCCGCACCGCAGGTCGACAGTTATGCCCGCGCCGCAGCTCGGCAGTTAAGCCAACGCCACCAGATCGGCCAGGCCGTCCGACCATGCGTCCTCGACGCCGTCGGGAAGCAGTACCACCCGCTCGGGCGCCAGCGCCCCGACCGCGCCCTCGTCGTGGGTGACCAGGACGATTGCCCCCTGGTAGCGGCGCAGCGCGGCCAGCACTTCCGCACGGCTGGCCGGGTCCAGGTTGTTCGTGGGCTCGTCCAGCAGCAGCACGTTCGCCCCGGAGACGACGAGCAGGGCCAGCGCGAGCCTGGTTTTCTCGCCGCCCGACAGCACCGCGGTGGGCTTGGCCACCGCGTCGCCGGAGAACAGGAACGAGCCGAGGATGCGCCGGTGCTCGGAGTCCGTCAGGTGTGGCGCGGCCGTGCGCATGTTCTCCAGCACGCTGCGGCTGGTGTCCAGGGTCTCGTGCTCCTGCGCGTAGTAGCCGAGCCGAAGGCCGTGACCTGGCATTACCTGGCCGGTGTCGGGCTTCTCGATTCCGCCAAGAATGCGCAGCAGCGTGGTCTTGCCTGCCCCGTTGAGCCCGAGCACCACGATCCTGCTGCCCCGGTCCACGGCGACGTCAACGCCGCTGAAAACTTCGAGGGAGCCATAGGACTTGGACAGGTCGGTGGCGGTCAGCGGCGTCCGCCCGCAGGACACCGGATCCGGGAACCGCAATCGCGCCACCCGCTCCGCCGCGCCCTCCGCGGCGACCCCGGCCAGCAGCCGTTCCGCACGCCGCTGCATGCCCTGGGCGGCCTTCGCCTTGGTTGCCTTGGCCCGCATCCGGTCCGCCTGGGCTTGCAGCGCGGAGGCCTGGCGATGTGCATTCGCCCGCTCGCGCTTGCGCCGCTTCGCGTCCGTCTCGCGTTGCTCCAGGTAGGTATTCCAGCCCACGTTGTAGATCTCCAGGCAGCTGCGGTCCGCGTCCAGGTGGAAGACCTTGGTCACGACCGACTCGAGCAGCGCGGTGTTGTGGCTGATCACGACGAGGCCGCCGCGGAACGCCCGGAGATGGTCGCGGAGCCAGCTGATGGAGTCCGCGTCCAGGTGGTTGGTCGGCTCGTCGAGCAGCAGTGTCTCGGCGCCCGCGAACAGGATCCGGGCCAGTTCGATGCGGCGCCGCTGCCCTCCGGAGAGGGTGTTCAGCGGCTGGCCCAGAACCCGGTCCGGCAGGCCCAGGCTGGATGCGATCGAAGCAGCCTCGGACTCCGCCGCGTAACCGCCGAGCACCACGAGGCGCTCCTCCAGCTGGCCATACCTGCGCACCGCCGCGTCACGCAGGGCTGGCCGTCCGTCCGACATCTGGACTTCGGCCGCCCGCATGCCCGCGCGCACCTCATCCAGCCCGCGGGCGGAGAGCACCCGGTCCATGGCCAGGCCGTCAAGGTCGCCGACCCGCGAGTCCTGTGGCAGGTACCCGATGGCCGGGCCGCGGCGCACCGTGCCCGCCGCTGGCAGCATCTCCCCCGCGAGCACGCGGGCGAGGGTGGTCTTCCCGGCACCGTTCCGGCCGACCAGGCCGATCTTGTCACCGGGCCCGATCTGGAAGCTCGCGTTCTCCAGCAGCAGCTGCGCCCCGGCCCGCAGCTCTACATCCGTTGCCGCGATCACTGGAAACCACTCCAAAGCCGAAGGATAAGGGACGCCGGGTATTCCCGGGGTCCCGGCGCCGGGGCGCCGCGTCACGAGAGGAGTGGCAGCATGCAGCCAGGATACCTGCTGGGCCCCAGCCCTCTCGCGCGATTAAAAGCAGCGCTCCGCGACTAGAACGCAGTGCCCTGGCCTGATTAATCCCCGGCGCCTTCGCCGTCGGCGATCCAGATTCGTACGCAACGGAACATCCGCGGTGTCTCCCGCAGCACCGCGAGCCTGGGATCAGGCACGGTGAGGAACCGGTCCACCGCCAGGTCGAAGTAGGGGCCCAGCCGGGGGTCGTCACGCAACCCGGCCACCGTCCGCCGGTCCCCGCCCAGCACGACGGCGTCAAGCCGGCGGAGATGGGGGCCGAACACCGCCACCGCCGTGTCCGCCGCGGCGCCAAGCGCGGTCGCGGCCTGCTTCTCGCGGCGCCGTGCGAACCGGTGCTGCGACCAGCCGCCTGCCGCACTGCGACCGTGCACGAGGCGGGTGCCCACCTTGGACGCTTCCAGCCGCGGCGGCGAGCCGGAGAAGACGCCGACGGCGTAACCGCCGAGCCGCACCAGCAGAACGGCGACCGTCCGGTCGGCAGCCGCATGCGTGGCCATCAGCCGCGCCAGACCGACCGGGTCCCGGTCAGGAGGGACCTGACCCACCGGGACCTGACCAGGAGGAACCTGCCTGGCCTCGGGGCCCGACCCGGCCCCGCCCGTTTCCTGGGCGCCGCGCAGCGGCGCGGGCGGCAGACCGCGCAGCGGCGGGAACGGCACGTGACATTCGGCCACCGCACCGTCGGCCGCGCGGAATACGACGACATCGGGTCCGGGCTCCGCCGTGGTCTCCCCGTGCCGCTCCGCGAAGGACACGATCCATCCCTCGATGCGCTCCGGTGTCACCTCAACCCACCGGGGCACGCCAGCCCCTCGCTTCGCCATCGCACTCACCGCCTCGCACCGAACACGCGCTCACGCGAGGCATTTTCCATGATCGC
>DAIRVB010000104.1:0-3039 GCA_036803065.1 Streptosporangiaceae bacterium | reverse complement strand
TGATCGCCCAGCCCACGCCAACGCGCCGTTGTTCAGTCTAGGGTTGATGGCAAGCAGAGAAAGACAGCCTGACGGTTAATTATGTACCGTCCTTGACGAACAAGGCGGGCGGCCGTGACGCTGAACCAGCTCCGCACGTTCCTGGCCGTGGCTGAGAGCGGTTCCGTCCGCGCCGCGGCACAGCAACTCGTGGTGACCCAGGCGGCGGTCTCGGCCTCGCTGGCCGCCCTCCAGAAGTCCCTCGGCGTGGCGCTCCTCCGCCCTGACGGCCGTGGCCTGCGGCTGACGGACGCGGGTGAGGCCTACGCCGGCTACACCCGCCGCGTGCTTGGCCTGCTGGACGAGGCCGGGCTCGCGGCCGCGGCCGCCGCCGATCCGGAGCGGGGCGAGCTGCGCATCGCTGCCGTCACCACCGCGGCGGAGCAGATCGTGCCCGCACTGCTGGGCGGCTTCCGGGCGCGCCATCCGCAGATGGGCGTGCGGCTCGAGGCTGGCAACCGTGATCGTGTCCGCGCGCTCCTCGACCGCCATCAGGTAGACCTCGTGCTCGGCGGCCGTCCCGAGCCCGGCTGGGACGTGCAGGTGCAGGCCGTGCGTGCGCACGAGCTCGTTGTCGTGGCCTCCCCCGCCCTGGCCGCCGGAGCACACGGCACGAGCCTGCTGCCCTGGCTGGCCCGCCAGGCGTGGCTGCTGCGTGAGCCCGGTTCCGGCACCCGCGCCAGTACCGACGCCCTGCTCGTGGACCTCGACATCGCGCCGCTGACGCTGATGGTTGGCTCCAACGGCGCCATCAGGGAGTCGGCGATCGTCGGCCTCGGCGTCACCCTGGTGTCCCGGGACGCGGTCGCCGCCGAAATTGCCTCCGGCCGGCTCGTGGAACTGCCCGTGCCCGGCACTCCGCTGCACCGTGACTGGTACCTGGTGGCCCATCCGGGCACCCTGCCGCCCGCCGCGGCCCGGCTAGTCGCCCACATGCTGCGGGACGGCGATTTCCACCGGCCGGGCTGATCCGCTGGCCGCCATCACATTCTATGTCAACCTTTTCGTTGATATAGAGCGCCAAACACTCAATAGACAGCGCAGATATCGACTGGCATCGTAGGGACGGATGGGCGCGACCACGACGGAGGCAACCATGGCGGCAGATCAGGACACGGCAGGACCCGACAGCGCGGGGCAGGGACGCTGGAACGCCGGTGTCATCCCGTACGCGGAGATGGGCTACTACGAGCCCGACTACGTGCCGAAGGACACCGATGTGCTTGCCGCGTTCCGGATCACTCCGCAGCCCGGTGTGCCGCCAGAGGAGGCGGGCGCGGCAGTCGCGGGTGAGTCCTCCACCGCGACCTGGACGGTGGTCTGGACCGATCGGCTCACCGCCCACGAGCACTACCAGGCCAAGTGCTACCGGGTCGATCCGGTGCCGGGGCGCGAGGGCGAGTACATCGCCTACATCGCGTACGACATCGACCTGTTCGAGGAGGGCTCGATCCCGAACCTGACCTCGTCCATCATCGGCAACGTGTTCGGCTTCAAGGCACTGCGCGCCCTGCGCCTTGAGGACATGCGGATCCCGCTCGCCTATGTGAAGACCTTCCAGGGCCCCCCGCACGGCATCGTGATGGAACGCGAGTACCTGAACAAATACGGCCGGCCACTGCTCGGCGCGACGACCAAGCCCAAGCTCGGCCTGTCCGCGCGCAACTACGGGCGGGTGGTGTACGAGGCCCTGCGCGGCGGCCTGGACTTCACCAAGGACGACGAGAACATCAACTCCCAGCCCTTCATGCGGTGGCGTGACCGGTTCCTGTTCACGATGGAAGCCGTGAACCGCGCGACCGAGCGCACAGGCGAGATCAAGGGCCACTACCTCAACGTCACCGCCGCGACCATGGAGGACATGTACGAGCGGGCCGAGTTCGCCAAGGAACTCGGCAGCATCATCGTCATGATCGACCTTACGGTCGGCTACACGGCGATGCACTCGATGTCGAGGTGGGCCCGCAACAACGGGGTCATCCTGCACCTGCACCGCGCGGGCCACGGCACCTACACCCGCCAGAAGACGCACGGGGTCAGCTTCCGGGTCATCTCCAAGTGGTGCCGGCTGATCGGCGTCGATCACATCCACGCGGGCACCGTGGTCGGCAAGCTGGAAGGGGACCCGTCCATGGTCCGCGGCTACTACGACACGCTGCGCGAATCCCTGATCCCGGTGAACCCCGGCCAGGGCATCTACTTCGAGCAGGACTGGGGATCCATGCCGGGCACCATGCCGGTGGCATCCGGCGGAATCCACGCCGGGCAGATGCACCAGCTGCTCGGCTATCTCGGTGAGGACGTCGTGCTGCAGTTCGGCGGCGGCACCATCGGCCACCCCAGCGGGGTCGCGGCCGGCGCCACCGCCAACCGGGTCGCGGCCGAGGCAATGATCAAGGCCCGCAACGAGGGGCGCGACTTCGTCCGCGAGGGCGACGACATCCTCGCCGCCGCCGCCAAGGGATGCCAGCCGCTCCAGGTCGCGCTGGACACCTGGGGCGACATCACCTTCAACTACGAGTCGACCGACACGCCCGACGTGGTCGCAACGCCGACATCCTGACGGGAGCCTTCATGCGGATCACCCAGGGCACGTTCTCCTACCTGCCCGACTTCACCGACGACGAGATCAGTGCCCAGATCCAGTACTCCGTCGACCAGGGATGGGCGGTAGCGGTCGAGTACACCGACGACCCGCATCCGCGCAACGTGCTCTGGGAGATGTGGGGGCTGCCGATGTTCGACATCGCGGACGCCTCGGCGGGCATGCACGAGGTCACCGCGTGCCGGGCCGCCTACCCCCATCACTACATCCGGGTGATGGCCTACGACGCGAGCCTCGGCCGGCAGACGACCGCGCTGAGCTTCATCGTCAACCGCCCAGCCCACGAGCCAGGCTTCCGGCTGGACCGGCAGGAGACGGCGGACCGGCGGATCCAGTACACGCTCCATTCGTACGCCGCTGACCAGCCGGCCGGCGAGCGTTATGCAGGCAACGGC
>DAIRVB010000103.1:8607-10562 GCA_036803065.1 Streptosporangiaceae bacterium | reverse complement strand
CGCGGTGACCACGCTGGATGGCAAGCTGGTCAGCGGCCTGTCCTCTGACCCGGAGGGCCCGCTGCTCGCCGAGGTCGTGAAGACCACATCGGACCCGTATGTCGGGCGCATCAGCCTGGTCCGGGTGTTCTCAGGGACACTGCGCCCAGACGCGGTCGTGCACGTGTCCGGGCATGGCCTCACCGAGCGCGGCCACGCCGACCATGACCAGGACGAGCGGATCGGCGCGCTCACCTCCCCGCTGGGCAAGCAGCAGCGCCCGGTCGCGCAGTGCGGCGCGGGAGACATCTGCGCCGTGGCCAAGCTGTCCAGCGCCGAGACCGGCGACACCCTGTCGGACAAGGAGCAGCCGCTGCTCATGGAGGCGTGGTCGATGCCGGAACCGCTGCTGCCGGTCGCGATCCAGGCCAAGTCCAAGGCTGACGAGGACAAGATGTCGCAGGCGATCGGGCGGCTGGTGGCTGAGGACCCGACGCTGCGGCTGGAGATGAACGCCGAGACCCACCAGCTGGTGCTCTGGTGCATGGGCGAGGCCCATTCCGACCTGCTGCTCGACCGGCTCTCGACCCGCTACGGGGTCGCCGTGGAGACCGCCGACCTGCGCGTTCCGCTGCGGGAGACGGTCGGCGCGAAGGCCAGGGGCCTGGGCCGGAACGTCAAGCAGACCGGCGGCCACGGGGAATTCGGGATCTGCCACATCGAGGTCGAGCCCCGGCCGTCCGGCGCGGGCCTGGAGTTCGTCGACAAGGTCGTCGGCGGAGTGGTGCCGCGGCAGTTCATCCCGTCTGTCGAGAAAGGCGTCCGGGCCCAGATGGAGCTGGGGGTGCTGGCCGGCTACCCGATGGTGGACATCAGGGTCACCCTGTTCGACGGCAAGGCGCACTCGGTGGACTCCTCGGACATGGCGTTCCAGAAAGCGGGCAAGGCGGCGCTGCGGGACGCGGCTGAGAAGGCGACCGTGCTGCTGCTGGAGCCGGTGGACGAGCTGTCCGTGCTCGTCGTCGACGACTATGTCGGAGCGGTCATGTCTGACCTGTCGTCGCGGCGCGGCCGGGTGCTCGGCACCGAGCCGGTGCCCGGCGGCCGGACCCTGGTCAAGGCCGAGATTCCCGAACTCGAAATCACCCGGTACGCCATCGACCTGCGCTCCCTGTCGCACGGCACCGGTTCGTTCACCCGCACGTACCTGCGGCACGAACCGCTGCCGAGCCACCTCGCCGGAAAGGTGGCCAGCGCCTCAGCCGCGGGCTGACCGGAGCCTCAGGGTGGCCAGGCGTCGGCGATCAGTTTGCGGGTATCGCGCAGCAACTGCGGGAGCACCCTGGTCTGGCCGACCACGGGCATGAAGTTGGTGTCCCCGCCCCACCGCGGCACCACGTGCTGGTGCAGGTGGGCGGCGATCCCGGCGCCTGAGACCTGGCCCATGTTCATGCCGATGTTGAAGCCCTGGGCGCCGCTCGTGGCACGCACGGCCGTCATGGCCCGCTTGGTGTGCTCCGCCAGTTCCAGGGTCTCGGCCTGGTCGAGGCCCGGGTAGTCGGCCACGTGCCGGTACGGGCAGACCAGCAGGTGACCGGCGTTGTAGGGGTAGAGGTTGAGCACGGTGAACACCTGCTCGCCGCGCGCGACGATCAGCCCGTCCTCGTCATCGAGCTTCGGGATCCGGCAGAACGGGCACCCGTCGCCTTCGTCGCTGCCGACAGCCCGGTTCTCCCCCTTGATGTAGGCCATGCGGTGCGGCATCCACAATCGCTGGAAGCCGTCTGGCACGCCAACCCCGTCCTGTGCGAACGGCTCATCCGACCCGGGTCTGGACATGGATGCCAGCATAGGACGCGCCGGTCCGGGAACGGAGCCGGCACGGCCAAGGCGCGCCTGGCCGGCTACGCCCGGGGGTTCCGGGGGTGGTCCCCCGGGCTAGCACAGCCCTAGACCTGGACGCGGTCCGCGATCGC
>DAIRVB010000103.1:0-8507 GCA_036803065.1 Streptosporangiaceae bacterium | reverse complement strand
GGGGGTGGTCCCCCGGGCTAGCACAGCCCTAGACCTGGACGCGGTCCGCGATCGCGGCGGCGATCTGGGCCACCGCCTCGTCGACCGGCACGCCGTTGCGCTGCTCGCCATTGCGGTAGCGGAACGAGACCGCCCCGGCGGCCACGTCGTCATCGCCGGCGAGCAGCATGAACGGGACCTTCTGGCGCTGGGCGTTCCGGATCTTCTTCTGCATCCGGTCGTCGCTCGCGTCCACCTCCACCCGGATCCTGCGCTCCCGCAGCCGCGCGGCTACCTCGTTCAGGTATCCCGCGTGCGCGTCGGCGATCGGGATGCCGACCACCTGCACCGGGGCGAGCCACGGCGGGAAGGCACCCGCGTAGTGCTCGACGAGAATGCCGAAGAAGCGCTCGATGGACCCGAACAGCGCCCGGTGGATCATGTACGGCCGCTGCCGCGTGCCGTCAGCGGCCTGGTACTCGATGCCGAACCGGCCCGGCTCCTGGAAGTCCACCTGCAAGGTGGACAGCTGCCAGCGGCGGCCGATCGCATCCTTCACGTGCACGTCGATCTTGGGGGCATAGAACGCACCCTCGCCCTCGGCCACCACGTAGGGCAGCCCGGAAGCGTCCAGGGCGTGCTTCAGCGCCGCCTCGGCCGCTTCCCACTCCTCCGGCTCCCCGACGTACTTCTCCGGCCGGGTGGACAGCTCGGCCTCGAACTCGGTCAGCCCGAAGTCCCGCAGCAGGCCGACGACGAAGTCCAGCAGCGAGGCCAGCTCGTCAGCCAGCTGCTCGGGAGTGCAGAAAATGTGCGAGTCATCCTGGGTGAAACCGCGGGCCCTGGTCAGGCCGTGCACCACGCCGGACTTCTCGTACCGGTAGACGGTGCCGAACTCGAAGAGCCGCAGCGGTAGCTCCCGGTAGGACCGCCCGCGTGACCGGTAGATCAGGATGTGCATCGGGCAGTTCATCGGCTTCGGGTAGTACGTGGCACCGTCCAGTTCCATGGGCGGGAACATGCCGTCGGCGTACCAGCCGAGGTGCCCGGATGTCTCGAACAGCTCCGCCTTGGTCAGATGCGGGGTGTTGACGAATTCGTAACCGGCTTCCTCGTGACGGCGGCGCGAGTAGTCCTCCATGACCCGCCGGATGATCCCGCCCTTCGGGTGGAATACCGGGAGCCCGCTGCCGATCTCGGTGGGGAACGAGAACAGGTCGAGCTCGGCGCCCAGCTTGCGATGGTCCCGCTTCTCGGCCTCGGCCAGGAACTTCAGGTACTCGTCCTGCGCGTCCCGGGACTCCCACGCGGTGCCGTAGATCCGCTGCAATTGCGGGTTGCGCTCGCTGCCCCGCCAGTAGGCACCACCGCTGCGCAGCAGCTTCACCGCCGGGATGGACCGGGTGCTGGGCAGGTGAGGGCCCAGGCACAGGTCCTTCCAGCACAGCTCCCCGGACGCGGGATCGATGTTGTCGTAAATGGTCAGCTCGGCGCCGCCGACCTCGACCGACTCTTCCTCGTCCGCTGCGCCGCCCTTGAGGCCGATCAGTTCCAGCTTGTAGGGCTCGGCAGCCAGTTCGGCGCGGGCTTCGTCGTCGGAAACCGCGCGCCGGGAGAACAGCTGGCCCTGCTTGACGATCTTGCGCATCTGCTGCTCGATCGCTTTGAGATCCTCAGGCCCGAACGGCTCCTTGACGTCGAAGTCGTAGTAGAAGCCGTTCTCAATCGGCGGGCCGATCCCCAGCTTCGCCTCAGGGAAGAGTTCCTGCACCGCCTGGGCCATCACATGCGCGGACGAATGCCGCAGGATGGTCCGGCCGTCCGGGCTGGCGATCTCGACCGGCTCGACCTCGTCCCCGTCAGCGAGGGGGGCGGCCAGATCGCGGAGCTCGCCATTGACCCTGGCCGCGATCACGGTGCTCGCTACGGCAGCGGCCGGCGAAGTTCCGTTGGGTATGTTCAGGGCGGCACCGGCGGTCGTGCCCTCTTCCATCACATGCTCGCGTCCGGCGAGAGTGATGCGAAGCTGCTGGGCAGGCACGGTGGCTCCTTCGGTCGGTCAGCGTGAACGGGGCGGCGCCCCGCCCTGATGCTACCGAGGCGCGGCGCCGGGCGCGCGCGAGTAATACCGCCGCCCGCCTCAGCCGGCGACGGTGACCAGGCTCCCGTAGGTCAGGTACGGCCACGCCTGCGCCGAATCGCCGAGCGACAGCTCGACGCAGCCGAGGCTCTGCGGGTATCCGAAGGAGTAGCGGGGGAAGTAGTGCACCGCATCACCGCCGTTGAAGTACGCAACGAACTGGACAGGGTCGGCGTACTTGGTCCCGTCCGGGTTGGTTCCCTTCATGATCTGGTTGCGGTAGCGCAGGTACACCGGGTAAGTGCCGTCCACGGTGGGGGCGACGGCGATCCCGGTGTTGGCCAGCACGTGCATGACCGCCTTGCCGGCGTGGTAGATGGTCAGCGTCTCCGGGCTGGCCTTGCTCGCGTAGGCGTACGTGTACCCGTTCGGGTTGTCCTGGCCTTTCGTCGCCGCGTCGAGCACCGCCTGCCACGTGCTGCCGCCGGCGACGCCGTCCATCGTCAGTCCCTGCACGGACTGGAAGGCCATCAGCGCCCCGGTGAGGATTCTGCTGGACACCCCGGGCGCCCACTGGCTGGTGAGCGCGGACGGGTAGCCGGGCTGCCAGGTGAACGCGCCAGCGGGCGGCGCGTACACGTCGGTGAGCTGCCGCGAGTAGCTGAGTGACGTGGTGCTGCCCGTGGTGGAACTGGCAATGGGGGTCCAGGTCAGCGGCAGGTAATGAAGCTGGGCCAGCAGTTGCTCCAGGCGGAGCGTTGACCAGCCCGCCGTCACGAAGTGGAACGTGGCCGGCGTGGCCAGCAGGCCGCCCTTGGCGGAATGGACGCCTGAGGCCCCGCCCGGGATGCTCAGCGTCTCCGCGGTCCCCGGCGCGAAGGGAGTGGTGGGCGTGAACACCATGGTGCCGCCGCTGCCGGCGAGCCAGCTGCCCGGCACCGTGGGGCTGAAGGTGGGCAGCGGGGAACTCTGCGCGAGCGGAGCGGAGAAGACCACCTGCACCGGGGCGGCGCCGTTCACCTGGCTGCTGCCGTTGCCCGGTGAGGCCGACATCACCTGCAGCGGCGGCGCAGGTGTCGGGGAAGGCCGGTGGCTGGCTGGATGGGCGGCCGGGGGCGTGCTGGCCGCAGGTGTGGACAGCGCGGCCGCGGAGTGAGCCGGGCCCGCGCCGCCGAAGGTCACCGCGGCCGCCACGCCAGCCACGAGCACGACGCCGATCACCGCCGCCAGTACGGCAACCCTCATCTTTGAAGCAAACAACCCGACCGCTCCCTCGCCTGCCCCGGCTCCATCCGTGGTGACGCGCCGGCCCCGGCGCGCCTATCCCCGCATGTGACTTTAAATGTGCCCAGGCAGCGCCGCGCGCACCCCGGCACAAAAAGGTCATTCCGGAATCATCACGAATTGATCACGGGAACCTGGTGGGGGCATGTCCCGCCCGTGCGCCCGCGTCACAGCCGGCCTGCGGGCGGAGTCAGATCCAGTCCTTGCGCCTGAATCAGAGCCAGTCCTTGCGCTTGAAAACGATGAACAGGCCCCCCGCGAGACCCAGCGTGAGCAGGATCGATGACCAGAGTCCCGTGACGTGGCCAAAGCCTGGGTAGGGCACGTTCTGCCCGTAGAAGCCGGTCACCGCGGTGGGCACCGCGATGATCGCGGCCCAGCTGGTGACCTGTTTCATGATCACGTTGAGCCGGTTCCCGCGGACTGTGAGATGCGTCTCCAGGATCGTGGTGACGAGGTCCCGGAGCGACTCCGTCCACTCGGTGGCCCGCAGCACGTGGTCGTACACGTCCTGGTAGTAGGGGGCCATCTCAGCGTCGATGACCTGCAGGTCCCTGCGCAGCAGGGAGTTGACCACCTCGCGCATGGGCAGCACCACGCGGCGCAGCGTGACCAGCGACTTCCGTAGCTGGAACGTGCGTATCTGCATCTGCTGGTCCTTGGGGTTCTCCTCGAAGAGGCCGTCCGCCAGCCCCTCCACCTCCGTGTCGAGGGCCAGCACCGTCTCGAAGTGGGTGTCGACCACGTAGTCGAGGAGTCCGTACAACAGGAAGCCCGTGCCGTGCACGGCCAGATCCGGGGACTGGTCCCAGTGCTTGATCACCGCGTCGATATCAAAGCCGAGGCTCTTCCGGACGGTGACCAGAGCGTTGGGCGTCACGAAGGCGTCGATCTCACGGACCGTGAGTTCCCCGGTCGCCATGTCGAACGCGACGGCGTAGGCCGTGACGAACAGGTGTGAGGCGTAGCGGTCGACCTTAGGCCGCTGGTGCTGCTGTACCGCGTCCTCGACGGCCAGCGGATGCAGGCCGAGTTCCTCGCTGATCGAAGCCAGGTCCTCGGCCGTGGGCTCGCACATGTCGAACCAGACCACGGCCGACGGATCGGCGAGATGGTCGGAGACCTCGGCGACCGGGAAACCCTCGGCTTCCAGGACGCCCTTGCGGTACAGCCGGGTACGGTGCATAAACGCCAAGATAGGGCCAGCGTGGCGCACGAGACAGGGCCGGCGTGGCGCATGAGACAGGGCCGGCCGGGTGGCAGGTCACCGGCCGCGGCCATCGGTTTGGTCAAGGATAGACGCCGGCCGCTCAGGCATAGATGGGCATACGAACTCAGATCGCCTGCCTGGCATGTCCGTCAGGCAAATGCTGGACGGCAACCCGTCTGTATTCGATTCACACGGGTAACATAGACAACAGGCGGACGCGTGCGCCGCTTCGGTTGGCCCTAACGTGCATCCGAGAGTGGCCGAGCAACTCCTGGCCCGGTGGGCGATACTGGGATCGAACCAGTGACCTCCTCGGTGTGAACGAGGCGCTCTCCCGCTGAGCCAATCGCCCTTCGCCTGCGGCGGCTTCGGCCGCTTCTACCGTCGGCTCACACAGATTAGCGCATCGCGGTCCCGGCTCCTGCCGGATGCGGGCCGACCGCGCCGAACGCCCCGAGCGGACCACCCGTGGCCCGCCGGCCTGGACGGGCCGCCACGGGAGCAGCGCGGCACTGGCATGCCGAAACGGGCGGGCAGATGCCTTAGAGCCGGAGCGTCGGCTAGTTGTCCACATTGAATACGAATAACAAGGTCACGGTGATTAAGTCCATGAATGTCTAGATTGCGCTCGGGGCTGCGGGAACGACCGCGGCATCTGGTAGTGCGCCTACCAGGGAAGGCTGTATGCTCCCCCGATCGGACAAAGCGTGAAGGTTCGCCATCTGCCCGCAAAGCGGAGACGAGCACCGTGCGCGCGTGCCAATTTCTTGGAGCCACTAGTGAGACCAAGATCACATGATGATGTTCCTGGTCACAGGCATAGCCCGGTCATGACGACCTCGGCGACCAGGAAGCGTTTGCCCAGGTCAGAGGCGGCATGCTGGCCGGTGACCGAGGTTAGTTCAGGCGGCGTTCGCGGAATCTTCCCTAGAGAAGACATTGGTGTCCGCGTGAGCGTCGTACACCTGAGACGGCACAGCACGATCGGTGAAGCCCGGCGTTCCGGGACCGGACAAGGCAAAGGTTTGGCGAGACAATGAACAGCAGCAAGACCGTCGCAGCCGAGCTCGGCCTCAGACTCGTGGTTCCAGAACACGATGGCGTTCCGCTCACGGCCAGTCTCCACTACCAGGCCGATGACCCGTACGCGATCCGGATGGCCTTTCATGTCGGCATGGACGAGCCCGTGGAGTGGATCTTCGCGAGGAACCTGCTCGCCGAGGGCCTGACCGAGCCGGCCGGCGAAGGTGACGTCCGGGTCTCGCCCGCGGCCACGGAAAACCACCGGGTGCTCAACATCTCGCTGTCCTCCCCGTTCGGCCAGGCGCACTTCGAGGCCCCGCTGAGCGCGGTGGCCGGGTTCCTGCTCCGCACGTTCCAGGTCATCCCGGCCGGCCAGGAGGCCGAGTTCATCGATCTGGACGGCGAACTGGACAATCTGCTCCGCCGGGCCTGAGCCACCCTCCGCCCGGAAGCGCACAGGCGACCACCGTCCGAAAGGCCCGGCCAGGGTCCGGAGCCCCGGCTAGGGGTCGACCGCCTCAGCTGAGCGCGCCGCGAAGATGTCCGCGGCCTTCCGCGTGACCGGCCCGGGCGCCGCGGGCAGCGCCACGCCATCCACGCTACGGATCGGCTGCACGTCCCGGGTGGTCCCGGTGAGGAAGGCCTCCTCGGCGGCCGCCAGCGCACGGATGCTCAGGTCTTCCTCTGCCGCGCCGGCCCACTCGATCACCAGGTCCCTGGTCACCCCGGCGAGGCAGCCTGCCGACAGCGGCGGCGTGATCAGCCGGCCTCCGGTCACAACGAACACGTTGCTGCCGGTCCCCTCGCACAGGTTCCCCGCCATGTTCCCGAAGATGGCCTCGCCACCGCCGCGCTCGCGAGCGTGAGCCAGCGCCAGGACGTTCTCCGCGTACGAGGTTGTCTTCAGGCCGGCGGTGGCGCCATGCTCGTTGCGCGGCCACGGCACCGTGATCACGTCGCACGACGATCCCCACTCCGTGAGCTTCCCGACGGCGACGATGGCGGTCAGCGCCGAGCCGGTCCGCTCGGACCCGAGGCCTGACATTCCGCCCGTGACGGTGATCCGCAGCCGGGCCCGCTGCGGTCGGCCCGACGCCTCCAGCAGCGCGTCCGCGCCCGCCCTGATCGACTCCAGGTCCAGTTCCGGCAGGCCGAGCCCAGCCGCCGACCGGCTCAGCCGGGCCAGGTGCCTGCTGAGCGCGAACGGCACGCCGCCGGCCACCTTGACCGTCTCGAAGATGCCGTCGCCCACGACAAGCCCGTGGTCGAAAACGCTGATGCTCGCCTCATCGTCGGGGAGCAGTCGCCCGTTGATCCAGACTGTCACGGCAAGACGCTAGCGCAGCGCGCCGCAGTGCGCGCCAGCCACGGCGACCAATTCGGGCAGCAGGCTGTCCACGGTGATGAGCTGCTCCGAGACCTCTCGGTCCACCAGCATCACCGGCACCTGCGCGCGCACCGCCGCGTGCACCGCGCGCAACGGCTCACTGGGCTCCGCGACCTCGGCCCGCAGATCGATGCCCTGCGCGGCACAGCACACCTCCACCGCCAGGCAGGTGCGGACGTTAGCCACCACCTCGCGGAGCTTGCGCACCGCGGTCCAGCCCATGGAGACATGGTCTTCCTGCTTGCCCGACGTCGGAATGGTGTCCACGCTCGCCGGGTGCGCCAGCACCTTGTTCTCGCTGACCAGGGACGCGGCGGTGTACTGGGCGAGCATGAAGCCTGAGTTGGTGCCCGCGTCGGGCGCCAGGAAAGGTGGCAGGCCGCGGGAGAACGCCGGGTCCAGCATCCGGTCTACCCGGCGCTCGCTGATGCTGGCCAGCTCGGCCAGGGCCATCGCCAGCATGTCCGCAGCGAACGCGAGCGGTTCGCCGTGGAAGTTGCCTGTGGTCATCACCTCTCCGTCCGGGACCACCACAGGGTTGTCCACCACCGCGGCGAGCTCGATGTCCAGCACCCGCCGGGCATGGGCCAGCACGTCACGGACGGCGCCGTGCACCTGCGGCGCGCAGCGCAGGCAGTAGGCGTCCTGCACAGCGTGCCTGCTGTACCGGTGACTGGCGAGGAGCCCGGAGCCGGCCAGTAGCGCACGCAGGTTGGCCGCGCTGTCCAGCTGGCCCGGGTGTGGCCGGATAATCTGCACCCGCTCGTCATAGGGCCGGTCCGTGCCGAGCAGGGCCTCGACCGACAGCGCGCATGCCACGTCCGCCGCCGCCACCAGCATCTGCGCGTCATGCACGGAGAAGGCGAGCAGCGCCTGCATCGGCTCGGTGCCGTTGACCAGCGACAGGCCCTCTTTCGGGGCGAGTTGCAGGGGCACGATCCCGTGTTCGGCCAGCACCTCAGCGGCTGGCCGGCCCCGGAGCCCGTCACCCGGGGCGCGCAGGCGTCCCTCGCCGATGAGCGGCTGGGCCAGGTGGGCGAGCTGCGCCAGATCGCCGGAGGCGCCCACTGAACCCTTCCCGGGGATCACCGGGAGAAGATCCAGGCTCAGCAGCTCAAGGAGCCGGCGGGGCAGGTCGGCCCGGACACCCGAGTACCCGGCCGCCAGGGTCCTGGCGCGCAGCAGCAGGACGGCGCGCACGGTGGCGTCATCCAGCGGCTCCCCGGTGGCCGCCGCGTGCGAGCGGATGATGGCGCCCTGCAGCCGGGTCAGGTCCTGCTCCCCCACCCGGGTGTCCGCGAGGGCACCAAACCCGGTGTTCACCCCGTAGACGGGCGCGTCGCCAGCGATGGCGGCCGCCACCACGGAGCGGCTGCGCTCCATCGACGCGGCAACGCTCTCCGCGAGTTCGGCCCGCGCCTCGCCCCGGGCGACGTCGACGACGTCTTCCACGGTGAGGCCATCCCCATTGACGACCAGTGTTCGCATGGCTGACAGCTTCCCAACCGCCCACCCGTACCGGCAACGCGCCCCCACCCCGGGGG
>DAIRVB010000102.1:0-10651 GCA_036803065.1 Streptosporangiaceae bacterium | reverse complement strand
GGTTCCGGGTGTCATCGACGCCGCCGGCCATGTGCACGCCGCTGGCCGGGGCACCGGCCAGTTCGGTCAGCACGGCAAGCGTCTCGCTGCTCCACCGGGTGACCCGCTCGCTCCTTTCCACCAGGTGGGGGCCCCAGATGGCGCCGGCCGCCGAGGACGTGGTCTCCTCCGGAGGGCGATCGGCGCGGATGGCGACGCCCAGGCCTGCCTCGGCCAGGCAGACAGCGGTCGTCAGACCCGATACCCCGGCCCCGACCACCAGGACATCAAGCTCAGGATTCGGCACACCCCGACCGTAGCGTCCCGCTGGCCGCCGATCCGGGCCGAGCCCGGCGCGGAGCGTGGGACGATGGGCGGCATGCGCTACTCGGTACGAGAGAAGATCTTTTCTATCGGGGACGACTTCTGGGTCACTGACGAGCAGGGGAACCAGGTCTACCTGGTCGACGGGAAAGCCCTGCGGCTCAGGGAGACTTTCGAGCTCAAAGACCGGTCCGGCGCAGTCGTGGCGACAGTGCGGAAGAAGCTGCTGGCCATCCGGGACAGCATGAACATCGAGCGAGACGGCACCGTGATCGCGACGGTGAAGAAGGCGCTGATCTCTCCCTTGCATCACCGGTCGGTCATCGAACTGTCCGGCGGCGGCGAACTGGAGGCCGTCGGCAACATCCTGGACAAGGAGTTCGAGATCCGCTCCGGCGGCGCGGTCCTGGCGCAGATTTCCCGCTCATGGTTCCGGCTGCGGGATACCTATGGGGTGGACGTGGCGCCGGGACAGGACGACGCGCTGATGCTCGCGATCGCGGTCTGCCTGGACCGGATTCACCACGACGAGGAAGAGAAGCGGTTGCGGTGACGCTCGGGCCGGCCAGAGCTGAACCTCCGCGCCTGTGATTTGGGCCACGTGCCGTCCGCGCGGGTTTGCACCCCTGCGACCAGGAAAGCCTCGGAAAGCAGGGCCGCCAGTGCGCTGGATCGTGCTGACCCCGCAGCCCGGCCGTGACGAATACCGCCTTCCAGGGCCGTGACCCGACATAAGCTCGACTCTTGGCCGCTGCCGTTCCGGGACCGCGGTTCCCGCCTTTCCGGCGGGACGGCCAGCTATACGAAAGGGGAGCAATGCCGTCGCGGAGATTCAACCTGAGTGCTATTCAGGTCTCCGCTGGGATACTGGCCGCGCTCACTGGCGCGGTCGCGGCGTCCTTCCTGGGGGTGGGAGGCACGCTGGTCGGCGCGGCCGTCGGCAGCATCGCCAGCACGGTCGGCGGCGAGGTGTACAAGCACTACCTGGAGCGCACTCACGAGCGGCTGCGCGGGGCCGTCGACGTCCACCGGTTCCGGACCGCTCAGAGCACCGTCGTCGGGACGGTTAATCCCGCGGTCGCCCAGAACCGGCTGGGGGTGACCAGCCGTCGCCAGGAAGACGGTGCGGATGCCGCCGAGACGCAGACCCTCCAGGTACCGCGGCCAGATGCCCCGGGGCAGGGTGCGGTCACCACCCCCAGAACCACCAGCCCCAACGATCCGATGCGCGACTCCCCGACCGAGACCTTCGCCGCCGTGGACGGCCTGCCGCAGGCCATGCCAGCCGGGACTGCCGCCGCCATGGCCAGCGCCGCGGCCGCCAAAGACGGCCAGGGGAAGAGGCCGCGCTGGCTGGTGCTGACGGCGATCACCGTAGGGATGTTCCTCGTCGCCATGGCCGTGATCACCGTGATCGAGCTGTCGGTGGGGAAGAATCTGAACGCGATCCTCACCAACCGGTCCGGGGACGGGACCACCGTCGGCGTAGTCGTGGGCGGCCAGAACACGAAGCCCACCACGCCGGCGACCACGCCGGCCGCTTCCGCCACGCCGTCCTCGACACCATCCGGGGCTCCCTCGTCAAGCGCGCCGGCCTCGCCCACTCCGTCGTCCGGCTCGGGCGGCGCGACGGCGACTCCTTCCTCGACGCTCACTCCCGGCAGTCCGAACATTCCCGCCGCCGCGGGAACGCCGTCCCCCTGAGCAGCGCCGGGCGCCTCTGAGCCGCTGTCTCGTGAGCCGCTGCGTCGTGAGTTGCCGCCTTGTGAGCCCGGCTGCCTCCTGAGAGGCCGGCTGGCCTTGGGGCGCGCCGACCGCGGTCAACAAATCCGAACTCCTCTCCTGAACTCTCTTGCCGCATCTAGTTTGTTATGCAGAGCTGTTGGCATAGCAAGACCTAGCCGGACCGGGAATGGCCGGGCCGGGTCAAGCCGCGGCGGGATGGGAGATGGTCATGAGCGACGAAGAGCAGGACGAGCGGGGCGGCATCCCGAGGGAACCGGCCGGGTCACCGGAACCGCAGGCCGTGCTGAGCGAACTGGCGGTACTGCGGCGTCGGACCCGGTCGGCGCGACATGCCTACTGGGGCCCGCTCGTCCTGTTCGGCCTGCTTAGCTGCGCTGCCGCCCCGCTGTACGACTCCGCGCCGCCGATGCCCAGGGGCATTACCGTCTACACCGCCACGGCCGCCGCGCCGACCATCCTCGGCGGCTCCGGCTTCAACAGCTCGCCTTACCTCGGCTGGTACTGGCTGTTCGCGCTGATTGGCGGCTTCCTGCTCACGATGTTCTGGTACCGCTGGCACGGCCGGCGCGCCGGTGTGCAGACCGCGGCCCGCGGCTTTCTCGTGACCGGGATCGTGCTCACCGTGGCGGCCTTGCTAGTCCCGTTGCTGTCGCCGCTCTTTCCTCCGCTCGGCTGGCTGTGGCTGGGGCCGGGCGATCTGTGGGTGCGGGGCACCTTCGCGTTCCTTATCATCGCGGCGGGCTTGTGGGTGCTGGCCTGGGCTGAGCGCAGTCGCGCCCTCGCGATCACGGCTGTGGTGTACACCGCCGCCGCCCTCCTGGCCAGCCTGTACAACGTCGAGAACATCCTTTTCCGGCTGGGCTGGAATTCTGGTCCCGGTGACATGCCGCTGACGGTCCTCCCGGGCGTCCTGCTGCCCGCCGCCGTGCTGCTGATCGCTGGCGCGGCGGCTGGCCGGGCCGCGTTCGTGGCGCGGCGCCGGGTCCAGCCGGCATGAGCGAGCCGGAGGGGCGCCCCAAAGCGCCCCGGAAGCGAGCGGGAGACACGGCATGAGCGGCGCGGCGCCGGGTCCAGCCGGCATGAGCGGCGCAAGGCCACCCGAGCCGGCCACCGGCGACGTGCCGCATCCCACCAACGGGCTGGACGACACGGTTCATCAGCGGCACCGCCTCGGTGTCCTCACGATCACGGCCGAGGCGCGGCGAGCCGATTTCGGTTACCTGCGTGACGCGCTTGGCCTGACGCCCGGCAACCTGTCCCGGCACCTGACCGTGCTTGAGGAGGCGGGCCTGGTCCAGGTCGAGAAAGGCTACGAGGGACGCAGGCCGAGAACCTGGGTGCGTATCACCCGGGCCGGGCGCGCGGCGCTCGCCACGGAGCTGTCAGCCCTCAGCGAACTGGTCCGCCGGCACGGCCCGGGGAGCGGCGATCCGGGGGAGCCGGCCTGACCCGCGGTCCGTTCCATCTCCTCGCCCGGGCGGCCGCGCGTGCCATCCTGATGCGATGACGAAGCAAATCTGCGTGACCGGCGCGAGCGGCCGCGCCGGGCGGGTCACGGTGCGGGAATTGCTCAGCCACGGCTACACGGTGGTGGCCACGGACCGGGTCATGCCGGCCGAGGATCTCGGGGTCAGGCCGCTGCTGGCCGACCTGACGGATTACGGCCAGGCTGTGGAGGTGCTGAAGGACACGGACGCCGTGGTGCACCTGGCGAACATCCCGGCTCCCGGCATTCACACGCCGGCCACCACGTTCCACGCCAACATGACCATGAACTTCAATGTCTTCACCGCGGCCGCAGAGGCCGGGCTGGACCGGGTGGTGTGGGCGTCCAGCGAGACGACCCTGGGCCTGCCGTTCGACGTGCCGCCCCGGTACGCCCCGGTGGACGAGGACCACTACCCGGTGCCGACGAGCACCTACGCCTTGTCCAAGGTGGCCAGCGAGACCATCGCCACGCACATCGCGGACTGGTCCCAGATCCCGTTCATCGGGCTGCGCTTCTCCAACATCCTGGGTCCCGCCGACTACCAGAACTTCCCCTCGTACTGGGGCGATGCCCAGCTCCGGAAGTGGAATCTGTGGGGGTACATCGACGAGCGCGACGCCGCGGCGGCCTGCAGGCTCGCGCTGGAGGCCCCCGCCAAGGGCAGCGCCAGCTACATCATCGCCGCGGCGGACACGGTGATGAACCGGCCGTCAGCCAGCCTGCTCGCCGAGGTATTCCCGGGTGTCGCGCTGACCAGCGATGTTGGTGAGTTCGGCACGCTGCTGGCCATCGACCGGGCCCGCGCCGCGCTCGGCTTCACGCCCCAGCACTCGTGGCGCGACCAGCTCGGGGCGGCAACCGGCTGATCAGCTAGCACCCTGCGTCCAGCTGCGCCGGGTCAACCAGATAAAATGATCAAGGGCAGATGTTCGGTTCAGCGGGCGATCTCGGTTTAGTCACGAATCGGCACCAAGTAGTGCTCCGGGCCTTGCCGGCGGCTTGGTCCTGCCCTTGAATCAGGGTTCATAATCTGGCAATGTCGCCTAGCTGAGCAGGACTTTCCTGGTGAACGGTGGTTCATCTGACGCGCGTCCGCCGACGTCGGCGGGTCCGGGCGCGGGCGTACTCGAGGTCGAGGGCGTGACAGTCCGCTTCGGCGGCGTGACCGCACTGGACGATGTCTCGTTCACCGCTCCCGCCAGCCAGGTCACCGGGATCATCGGCCCTAACGGGGCGGGCAAGACGACCTTGCTCAACGTGCTGTGCGGGTTTGTCCGGCCGGACGCGGGCCGGCTGCGTTTCGACGGCGCCGAGGTGAAGGGGCTGCGCCCGCACCGGCTGGCCTCGCTGGGCATCGCCCGCACGCTGCAGGGCGTTGGCTTGTTCCGGCACCTCTCCGTCCTGGAGAACGTCATGGTGGGTGCCGAGCACGTGGCCCGCGCCGGATTCTGGTCCGCGCTGGCCGGCCTGCCCGCCGCGGACCGCCGCGAGCGCATGCTGCGCGCGCGGGCGCTGGAGGCCCTCGACCGGGTGGGCGCGCCCGACCTGGCTGACCGGATGCCCGACCAGCTTGCCTATGGCCTGCGCAAGCGGGTGGCACTGGCCCGTGCCGTGGTGGGCGGCCCGCGCCTGCTCCTGCTCGACGAGCCGGCCAGCGGGCTGTCCGAGACGGAACTCGGCGGGCTGGGCGAACTGATCACCAGCCTGGCGGCGGACGCGTCGGTCGTGGTGGTCGAGCACCGGATGGACCTGATGATGTCCGTCTGCGACAGCATCGTCGTGCTCGACTTCGGCCGGGTGATCGCGGGCGGCACGCCGGGACAGGTGCAGGCCGACCCGGCGGTCACCACCGCCTACCTCGGGGCGGAGGACGGCGATGAGTGAGCCGGCGGCCCTCGCGGTCGAGGAGGTCGTCGCTGGCTACGGCGGCGTGCTCGCCCTGCAAGGCGTCTCGATCTCCGTCCGGCCGGCCACCATCACCGCGGTGCTCGGGGCGAACGGGGCGGGCAAGACCACGTTGCTGCGCACGATCAGCGGGTTTGTGCGGCCACGGGGCGGCCGCGTGGTGGTCGACGGGAGGGACCTGACCGGCCGCCGGCCCGAGGACATGGCCCGCAGCGGGGTGGCGCACGTGCCGGAGGGGCAAGGGGTGATCGCCGAGCTCACCGTGGAGGAGAACCTGCGGCTTGGCGCCCTGTGGCGGCGCGGCCGGGCCGTCCGGGCGGATGCCCTGGCCGAGGCCTACCAGCGGTTCCCGGCGCTCGCGAGCGCCAGGCGCAGGCCTGCCGCCACCCTGTCGGGGGGTGAGCGGCAGATGCTCGTCATCGCGCGGGCGCTCATGTCCCGCCCGCGGGTGCTGCTGCTCGACGAACCGTCCCTCGGCCTGGCGCCGAAGATCGTGTCCCAGGTGATGCGGCTGACCGCGCGGCTGCGCGATGAGGCGGGCCTGACCGTGCTGCTCGTGGAGCAGAACGCCCGCAGTGCGCTGGGCATCGCCGACCAGGGGATCGTGCTCAATCTCGGCAAGGTCGTCGCCGCGGCGGACGCCGCGGAACTCGCCGCCGACGTGGGGCTCCGTAAGCACTACCTGGGCTTCTAGGAGGCGGCCGGTGGGACAGTTCGGCGAGCTCACGCTCGGCGGGATCAGCTTCGGCATGATCTACGCCGCTATCGGGCTCGCCCTGGTGCTGATCTGGCGGGCCACCCGGATCCTCAACTACGCCCAGGGTGGCATGGCCATGCTGACCACCTACATCGCACTGACGGTCATCTCGCACACCGGCTCCTACTGGGCTGGTTTCGCCGCGGCGCTCGCGGCTGGCCTGGTGCTCGGCGCGGTGATCGAGAGAGTGGTCATCCGCCCGGTGGAGAACAAGCCACCGCTCAACGCGGTCATCGTCTCGATCGGCCTGCTCATCTTCCTCGAGGGACTGGCCGGGATCATCTACGGCGGCCAGTTCCGCTCGTTCCCGGCCGCCCTCTCGATCACCGGGCTGCGGCATGGGTCGCTCGGCATCTCGTCGAACGACGTGTTCGTGGCCGGGGCCGTGCTGGTCGCCGCGCTCGCGCTGGCTGTGGTGTTCCGCTACACATCGGCTGGCCTGCGGCTGCGCGCGTCGGCGTTCAACGCGCAGGTGGCGAGGCTGCTCGGAGTCAGGGTCGGGCGGATGCTCACCCTCGGCTGGGCGCTGGCCGGCCTCATCGGCGCGCTGGCGGGCGTGCTGGTCTCGCCGTCCACGTTCCTCTACCCGAACAGCATGGACTCGATTTTCGTGCTGGGCTTCACCGCGGCGGTGATCGGCGGCCTGGACAGCCCGGCGGGCGCGGTCGCTGGCGGGCTGATCCTCGGTGTCGTGCTCAACTACGTGGGCGGGTACCTGGGCGCCGACCTGGTGCCGTTGTTCGGCCTGGCCGCTCTCACCGTGGTCCTGATGGTCCGGCCGTCCGGCCTGTTCGCCTCTACTGGCACCCGGCAGGTGTGACCATGACCTTGCTTCGCCACCTGGCCGTCGCGGTCGTCGTCGGCGTGGTCATCGTGATCCTGAGCGTGCGGCTGGATGCCTTCCGCGACTACCAGATCGCCGAGGTCGCCTGTTACGTGGTCGCGGTCGCGGGACTGACCGTGCTCGTGGGGCTGAGCGGCCAGATCTCCATCGGCAACGGGGCGTTCATGGCCATCGGCGCCTATGCCGCGGCCCTCATGACCATCCACCTCGGCTGGCCGCTCGAGGCGGTGCTGGTGGCCAGCGCCGCGATCGCTGCCCTCGGCGGCGCGGTCGTCGGCGTGGCCGCGGCCCGGCTCCGTGGCCCGTACCTGGCGGGTGCCACGCTCATGCTGGCCGTCGCGCTGCCCTCGATCGCGACCAAGTACGCGGGCGTGTTCGGCGGCGACCAGGGGCTGAGCGTCTCCCTCACCGTCCCCGGCTTCCTCGGGCCGAGTTTCCCGCTCACCCGCTGGCAGGCGTGGCTGACCTGTGCCGCCGCGCTGATCACCCTCGTGCTGCTGGCCAACCTGGCCCGCAGCCGGGTCGGCCGCGGCTGGCGGGCGGTCCGGGACGACGAGGTGGCCGCGGCGCTGAGCGGCCTCAACGTGGCCAGGCTCCGGATCCTCGCGTTCGTGGTGAGCGCGGCCTGCGCCGGCCTGGGCGGCGCGCTGCTCGCCGTGACCACATCGATCGTCTCCCCGGGCGCCTTCACGCTCACGCTGTCCATCGCGCTGCTTACCGGGGCTGTCCTCGGCGGTCTCGGCAGCCTGGCCGGCGCGGTGTGGGGGAGCCTCGTGCTCGTCCTCGTGCCCACCTACATCACAGACGTGGCGGCCAGCCACGGCCTGTCCAGCTCGACGGGGTCCAACATCCCCGTCGCCGCCTACGGCGTCGTGCTCATCGTGGTCATGCTGGTCTTCCCCGACGGCATCCAGGGTGCGCTGCGCCGCCTTTTCAAGCCGATGACACCTGACGCGGGCATCCTGCGGGGCGCTCCGCGCCGCCGTGCGTCGGCCAGTGAACACCAGGAAGAAGGCTCCACATGAAAAGATCGCACCTGGGCCGATCCGCCATCGTGGTCGGAGCCGTCGCCGCCATGGCGGTGGCCGGCTGCAGCTCGGGCGGAACCAAGTCGTCGAGTTCTTCGGGTTCGGGGTCCGCCCTCACGGCCTCCGCACCCGGCATCACGCCGACGACGATCACGATCGGCAGTCACCAGCCGCTCACCGGGGTGGCCGCTCCCGGGTATAGCGAGATCGCACCCGCCTCTGCCGCCTACTTCAAGTACGTCAACGCGCATGGCGGAATCTACGGGCGCAAGATCGTCTACAAGTACCTCGACGACATGTACAACCCGACCACCACAGTGTCCGTGGTCAAGCAGCTCGTGCTGCAGGACAACGTGTACGCGATCTTCGATGGCCTGGGCACCCCCACCCACCTGGCGGTGGCGCCCTACCTGAACGCACAGAAGGTTCCCGACGTATTCGTCGCCTCCGGGTGCGAATGCTGGAACGCCGCGTCCACCCTGCCAGAGACGTTCGGCTGGCAGCTCGACTACGTGCGCGAAGGCAAGATCCTCGGCAGCTACATCAAGCAGCACTTCCCCGGCCAGAAGATCGGCTACTTCTACCAGAACGACGAATTCGGCAAGGACGGCGTCAAGGGCCTCGACGACGAGATCCCCGCCGCGGACGTGGTCAGCAGGCAGAACTACGACCCCACCAACGTGAACGTCGGCCCGCAGGTCGCCGCGCTGAAGGCAGCCGGGGCCAAGGTCGTCGTGTCGTTCACCGTCCCGGCCTTCACCGCGCTGCTGAAGCTGAACAGCCTCAAGCTCGGCTTCGCCCCGGCGCTGGTGGTCAGCAACGTGGGCTCCGACCCGATCACGCTGGCAGGCCTGCTCGAAGCGTTCGCCAAGCAGGGCGGCGCGACGGTGTCCGGCAACGCGCTGACCGAGGGCATCATCACCGACGGCTACGCGCCCACCCTGGGTGACCCGAGCAACAGCTGGATCGCGCTGTTCAAGAAGATCCACGACCAGTACATCCCCAAGCTGCCATTCGATGGCAACGTGCTCTATGGCGAGGCGGTCGCCTACACGTTCGTGCAGGCCATGCTCAAGGCGGGGCGCAACCCGACCAGGGCGGATCTGGTCAAAGCGATCGAAGGCGGCCTGCCGCAGGGACCCGCGGTGGCGCCCTACACCTACTCCGCGAGCAATCATTCCGGAATGACCGGCGCGTTCATCGGCGTCATCAGGAACGGTGCGACCGTCCAGACCGGCTCGGTCCTGGTCACCAACACCACGTCGTCCGGTGCTGTCAGCCCGTACACGGGTACCGCCCCAGCGGCACCGGCGAGCGGGATGCCCTAGCATGCGCTCCGGGGCCGGCTCAGCTTAGGCCCGTTATGCAGGTAAAACGGGTGGAGGAGGCGTGAGCGTCGCGTCGAGCCGGCGGCTGCCCGCTGGCCCCGAGCAGCCGCCGGCGGAGCGGCTGCTCGGGGCCGCCGAGCGGTTGTTCGGGGAGCGGAGCTACCAGCGGACCACGGTGGCCGGTATCTGTGCCCGGGCGGGTATGGCGACCGGCAGCTTCTACGCGCACTTCGGCTCGAAGGCGGAGATCTTCACGGCGGTCGTGCGCCGGATCAACGCCGATCTCCGGATGGCCATGCGGGCGGCCATCGAGCAGGCCGGCAGCGGTCAGCGGGAGATCGAGCGGGCCTCGTTCCGCGCCTTCTTCGACATGCTGTCCGCGCGCCCGTGGATGGACCGCATCGTGCGGGAGTCGGAGTTCGTGGCGCCGGGCCTCTCCCGGGAGTACTACGAGCACCTGGCGCGGGGGTACGCCCGCGCGGTACGCCATGCCCAGCTGGCCGGCGAGGTTGACGCGCGCTATGACCCGGAGGTCATTGCCTTCATGTACACCGGGATCGGCAACTTCGTGGGCATGCGCTGGGCCGACTGGACGGCGGGCGGCCAGGTCCCCGACGACGTGCTGGACGATCTCCTGGAGGTCCTGCGCCGCGGCTTGCCACCGTCCGCGGCGCCCGGCGACGTATCGTCATAGGCATGGCTGACGGGATCGTGCCGTCCCGGACGATCCCGGAGGTGCTGCTTACGGCGGCCAGCCGGGACCCGGACGGCGTCTGGGTGCGCGCGGACGAGGGTTCACTGACGTTCTCCGCAGCGGCGGCGCGGGTCGCCAGGACCGCGCGGGCCCTCTGCCAGGCCGGGGTCCGCCACGGGGACCTGGTCATGGTCACGGCGCGGACCACCCCGCCGTACCTGATCTGCTGGCTGGCGGTGGCGGCGCTCGGGGCGGTCACCGTGTCGGTCAATCCCCGCAGCTCGCCCGCTGAACTCGCCGGTCTCGTCCGGCAGACGCAACCGCGGGCGATCATCACCGACCGGCACCTGGCGTCCCTGATCGCCGAGGCGGAGGTCGGCACGCCACCACTGGGGCTGCTGGACGTGGCTGAGCTGACCGGTGACTGGGCCAGCCCGAGCACGGGGCCCTGGCAGCTGCCGGACGCCGCGGTGAAACCAGATGACCTCGCGGTCCTCATCCCGACCTCCGACACGACCGGCCGTTCCAAGCTGGTCATGCAGACCCACCGCGCGTAC
>DAIRVB010000101.1:0-10701 GCA_036803065.1 Streptosporangiaceae bacterium | reverse complement strand
GCCCGCGCGCCCGCAGGCAAAGCCCGCGCGCCCGCCTGCGCCGCCGACGCCGCGGGCGCCGGGGCAGCCAGCAGGCCGACGCCGAGGCCAGCCGGCGTCAGGTTGATGACCAGGGCGCCCGTGCCGGCGCCGGCCGCGGTCGACTTGTTGCCGTTCACCGTGGTGTCAGTGACCCCGGCGCTCGCGCCGATCCCCCCGCCAAAGGCCTGGCCATAGCCGGAGCCGGTGCCGGTGTAGGCGGCCGTGGCGGAGTTGCGGGCGAACGTCGAGTCATTGATCGAATTGGCTTTCGACACAAGCTCCTCGTTCCTGGCTACAGTGATGCCGCCACCGATAGCAATGGCCGACACCTCACCGAAGGGCTGAGTCCCGCTGGCGGTGGCGCTCACCGTGTTGCTGTTGACCGTGCTGCCTGCCACCGGCGACGTCGCCGCGCCGATCCCGCCGCCGCTCGCCCCGGCCTCGCCGCTGCCAGTGTTGACCGCGGTCGCGGTGTTGCTGCTGATGGTCGAGCCGCTGACGGCATTGCCGGTGCGCGACCCCGCGCCCAGTACCCCGCCGCCCAGCCCGACGGCGGCGGCACCGCTACTGCTGTCGGCGGCAGCCGTGTTGCCAGCGATCACCGAGTTGACCAGCGCGTCGCCGACGGCGGCCAGGAGCCCGGTCGCCGCCCCTTCCGCCTGCGCCTGCCCGCCACCGCTCGCGGTGGCGCTGACCGCGTTGCCGCGCAGGGCGCTCCCGGTGAGCGCGTGACCGCCATGGGAGGCCGCCGCGTCAAGCCCGCCGCCGACGGCCGAGGCACCGCCGACGCCGGTTGTCGTCGCGCTGGCGGTATTGCTGTGGATGATCGTGCCGGTGACGGCGTCCGCGGTGAAGGAATCGGCTTCGCCGATGCCGCCGCCCGCGGCCCCCGCACCGCCGGCGGCGCTGCCGGTGGCGGTGGCCGTGTTCCCCGAGACGGCGCTGGCGGCCAGCACGCTGCCGAGCACCGAGAACAGCGTGCCGACACCGCCGCCCTCGGCGGTGGCGATACCGTTCCCGCTGGTGCCGGCCGTCGCGGTGTTGCCGCGGATGCTGGTGTCGGTGACTGAGGTATCAGACGTCGGTGACTGGAAGGTCGCATCCGAGGAGATGCCGCCGCCGATGGCCTGCGCCAGTCCCGCGCCGCCGGTGGCCGCGCTGACCGAGTTGTCCCTGATGGAACTGCCGGCCACGGTCAGGGTGCCGCCGTCGGCATTGAAGACCCCGCCACCGAACGCATTCACCGGGTTATCGCCGACGGCCGTGGCGCCGACGTGGTTCCTGCTGACCGTCACGTCGCTCAGCAGCAGCGTTCCCTCGTTCAGGACGCCGCCGCCAGCCAGGGAATGAGCGCCCTGGATCGTCGAGGGTGTCCCGGAACCGTCCGTGATCGTCAGCCCGCTGATGGTGGCCGTGACGGACGGGCCGACCGTCACCACCGTGCCCAGGAGGTTCCCGTCCAGGATGGTGCTGCCCGCGCCTGCTCCGGTCAGGGTCAGGCTCTTGCTCACCACCACCAGGTTCCGCGTCGTCGCGGCGGTGTACGTGCCCGCGGCGATGCCGATCGTGTCGCCGCTCGCTGCTTCGCCCATCGCGACATCGATGCTGGCGCAGGGGTGCGCGCTGGCCGCGCCGCACGGGGCGGCGGCCGCCCCGCCGGGGGCCACGTACCAGGTGGCCGCGGCCGCCTGAGCGGAGCCCGTACCCGGCGTCAGGCCCAGGGCCGGCAGTGCGATGAGGAGCGGTACCGCCAGGACGCGGGGCGCGGCGGATGGCGACCACCGCGAATGGCGTCCACATCTGCACAATTTTGCTCGCCATTTATCGGCTGAAATGACAGACACGTCTAGTTCCCCTCCGCATTGCACTGGACAGCGCAATTTCCCCATGCAGATCATACAGGTGATGGCGTAGCTGACAACCTCGAATGAAATGCTGGTGCGGCACAGCAGGATGGTCAATTGTGACTTAGCTGATAAAAAATTGTTATGTCAGCGGATCTATTCTTTAAGGCGCAAGTGCGTAACCGGGAATGTCTGGGATGCGGGCCAGGATCAGGGTGGTGTCGTCTTCGGAGTGCCGCCGCAGCGACCGCGTGATGGCGTCGCAGCTGGCTTGCAGCGGTCCGGGCGATGTGGCCAGCGCGGCGCGCAGGGCCAGGATGCCTTCGTCGAACGGACGGCTGCGGCTCTCCACGAGGCCGTCGGTGTACAGGGCGAGCGTGGCGCGGGGCGGCAGGGTGAGCTGGACCGCGTCGAAGGCGGTGGGCCCCAGCCCCAGCGGCAGGCCAGCCGGCAGGTCGATGACCAGGGTGCTGAGGTCGGGCAGGGCCAGGACCGGCGGGAGATGGCCAGCCCTCGCGATCACGCAGGATCGGGTGGCGGGATCGAGGACCGCGCAGACACAGGTGGCGAAGGCGGGCTCCTTCAGCGTGGCGGCCATCCGGTTGAGCCAGTGCAGCAGCATCTGCGGCTCCAGCCCCGCCTCGGCCAGGACGTGGGCGCCGGCGCGAAGCTGCACCATCACCGTCGCCGCCTCCGGCCCGTGCCCCATCGCGTCGCCGACGATGAGCGCCGTCCGGCCCCCAGACAGCGGCAGGATGTCGTACCAGTCGCCGCCGATTAGGTGGTCGGCGGCCGGGAGGTAGCTGTGCGCGACCTCCATCCCCGCCGGGGCAGTCGGCTCGCCGGGCAGCAGGCCGCGCTGCAGGGCCTCGGCCGTCCGCTGCTGCCGGCTGAACAAGCGCGCGTTGTCCAGGTACATTGCCGCGCGGTCCGCCAGTTCATCAGCGAGCACGACCTCATGGTGGCCGAACGGCCCGGTGCCCGCCGCCCGCGCCAGAACCATGAACCCGGCGACCACGTCGCGGGCCGCCAGCGGCACGGCCAGCAGCGAGGCGTGACCCGCCGGGAGCCCGGCACCGGAGCCGTCGAAAAGCACGGGGCTGCTGGTCGTGACGCAGCGCGCACAGGGTGTCCCATCGGCGAAGACGATGACCTCCCCGTCGGGGAGCGCCTCCGCCGCGGCAGGCCCGGTCCCGTGGGCGGCGCCAGTGGCCAGCCGCCGCGCCACCACCTCGATCCCGGCCTCCGGCCCGGTCAGCTCGCCGCCCGACGCCGGCCGCTCGAGAACGTAGACCGCGCACGCGTCAGCGAAACGCGGGACGGTGACGTCGATGATCTGGCGGGCCGTCTCCGCGAGATCAAGCGTGGCGCCGAAGCGCAGGCCGGCGTCGATCAGCATCTGCTGCCCGGCCGGGACAGGAGGGCTGGCCGTCACAGCGACCAGGGGCGTGCCGACACACGTCAACGGCTCCAGCCGAAACGAGATGTGCTGGCCCGTGCCGTTAGCGCCGCGGACCGTCAGCACGCCGGTCCAGGCCGCGCCCGCGTTGATTGCCGTCAGCGCGGCGGCCAGGGCGTCACGGCTGCCGGGGTCGAGCAGATCGCGGACGGGCCGCCCGAGGATCTGCTGGGCCTGATGCCCTAACAGCCGTCCGGCGGCCGCGCTCCAGGAACTCACCCGGCCGTCCGGCTCCATCGTGAATGTGGCCACGACGCTCAGGTCCTGCGCGCCGCGGCCGGCCGCCGCTGGCTCACCACCTGCTGCGGCCCAGGGCCGTTGTGACACGTGCATACCACTCTGTGACACGTGCATACCACTCTCGACCACGACGTGGCCCACGCGAACGGCTGCAACACCCCGGCCGGTCCCCGCAGACCCAGAGCTTTTTCCCCGATCTGGGCAAAGCTAACGCTAACCTGTATCGGAGGACATTGCGCGGGTAAATGGCATATACAGATGAGCACCCTGCTAGGCATGCCCTTGATTTTCCGTGGGGGGAAAGGTGCGATGTGGCCGAGGAGTTCAGCTGGGTGCCGGAAGGGGTGGACCCGGGCAAGGCGAACGTGGCCCGGGTCTACGACTACTGGCTGGGCGGGACCCACAACCTGCGGGCCGATCAGGACGCTGCGCGCGCGCTCCTCGCGATCGACCCGACGGTCCGCGACCTCGCCCGCGCCAACCGGGCCTTCCTGGGCCGCGCGGTGCGGTTTCTGGCCGCCTCGGGTATCCGGCAGTTCCTGGACATCGGCTCGGGCATCCCCACCGAGCGGAACGTGCACGAGGTCGCCCAGGACGCCGCGCCGGGTGCCCGGGTGATGTACGTTGACGCCGATCCGGTCGCCGTGGCGCACAGCAAGGAGATCCTGGCCGGCCAGCGCGATACCGCGGTCATCCAGGCCGATCTGCTGGACCCCGGGCAGATCCTCGGCCACCCCGAGACGCGGCGGCTGATCGACTTCAGCCAGCCGGTCGGGTTACTCCTGCTGGCCGTCCTGCACGTGATCCCGGACTCCGCGCAGCCACTGCGCAGCGTGGCCGTCCTGCGCGAGGCCCTGGCGCCGGGAAGCTTCCTGGTGATCTGCCATGCCACCAGCGAGAGCAGGCCGGATGTGGCAGCGGCGGCGCAGAAGCTGTACACCCAGCGGGTGTCGGCCCAGTCCGCGATCCGCTCCCGGTCCGGAATCGAGCGGTTCTTCACAGGCTTCGGCCTGGTGGACCCGGGGCTGGTCTACATCCCGCAGTGGCGCCCGGACTCGCCGGCAGATGTCCCGGAAGATCCCGGGAAGTTCTGGGCGCTCGTCGGGGTGGGCCGCAAACCATGATGCGGCCAGCCGCCTGAGCCGGAAGCTGGTGGCGACCGGTCCGGCGGCTGGTGACGCGTCAGAAGCTGAAATTCGGGATACCCGCGCCGCTTTGCGTGGTGCGGACGGACAGGTATATCGGGCCGGGCGTGGCGCACGCGTTGAACGAGAAGGGAATCTCAATGGACGTGCGGTCATTCGGCGGGATGATCCGCAGCGCGGCGGCTTTTGTGGGATTACACGGCTGCTTCGGGTTCCCGAGGACGCTGACGTCAACAATCCGGAGCACGGCATGGGCGGTCGCGCCCGGGCTTAGGGTCAGCAGTTGCGACGGGTGGGCGTGATCCCAGCTGGCCGGGCTGCCAAGCTGGTGGCCGTTCGAGCCAAGCGCGGACACGCCGGGGAAGCCGTAGAGCGTGCATGCGCGGGCAGAGGTATTGGATATCTCGAGCTCGTAGACGGCGCCTCCGGCGTAGCCGTTGCCTGGCCCCGTGGGCATCCACGCGGTGAGCGCGGCCGTGGCGCACTTCGGTGCCGCGGTGCTCGCGGGTGCGGCGGACCTGCCGGATGTGGCCAGGGCGGCAGTGGGGACGAGGATCGCCGCGGCGATCATGGCGGTGGCCGCGACGACGCGCCGCGCCGCGCGGGTGGTCAGGTTCATGGACATTCCCCTCTCGGGTAAAGGCCGGGACTTTGGCCGGCGGCACCATGCCTGCGGCACGCGCCAGACATTTCCTATTACGCGAGATAAGACGACGGTAAGGCCCGTTTGGTTGGAAATGGTCGTGGCCGGTTCCGGAGCGGCCCCGGTCCAGGCGTCTTGGCCGGCCGGAAATGCTGATTGGGCAGCCGGGATGCCAGACTGGCCTATGTGCTAGCACAGGAGGATGGTGCCGGGGAGCTGGACGGCACGACCGCGACCTCGTGATTTGCGTAGCCACCGCGCTGATCTCGCGGATCTCCCGCTAACCTCAGGCCATGGCTGAGCCCGATGGCTGAATCGATGCCTGAATCACGGGGCGATCTGCCCGGGGGCTGGGCGTGGAATGAGCGGACGCTGCGAGCGGCCGCGCACCGCGTCGCCGAGCTAGCTGCCGACCATATCGTTGGATTGCCTGAAGGGCCGGTGTTCAGGCCTGTTCCCGGTGAGCTCGCCGAGAGGTGGCGCGGCGAGACGTGGGCAGGCGGCGGTGCCGGGATCGAGGAGCTTCTCGCTGAGCTCGAGCAGGACGTGCTGCGCTTCCCATTCGGGAACGGTCACCCGCGGTTTCACGCGTGGGTGAACTCACCGCCGGACCGGGTCGCGCTGCTGGTCGACCTGCTGGCGAGTGCCGCCGACCCCAGCTGTGCGGGCGGCAACCACGCTGCCCTGCATATCGAGCGGCTGGTGATCCGCTGGCTCGCGGGCATGGTCGGCCTGCCCGCGACGGCCGGCGGCCTGCTGGTGAGCGGCGGCTCGATGGCTACCGTGACGGCTCTCGCGGCGGCGCGCGAGGCGCATGCGCCGTTCGACGTCCGGGCCGACGGACTGGCCGGCGGCCCGCCGCTGACCGTTTACGCGGGCACCGAGGCGCACAGTGCCATCACCAAGGCGGTGGAACTGCTCGGGCTCGGACGGCGCAACCTGCGGCTTGTTGCCTCGGGCCCCGGCCGGCGGCTCGATGCCGGCCTGCTCGACCGCGCCCTGCAGGCCGCCGGCCGGGGGCCGGAGCATCCGATCGCCGTCGTCGCGAGCGCCGGGACGACCAGCACGGGCGCGATCGACCCGCTCGGCGAGATCGCCGATGTGTGCGCGCGCCATGACGTCTGGCTGCACGTGGACGGCGCCTACGGCGCACCAGCGATCCTCACCGAGCGCTTCCGCGGCGACCTCGCCGGTCTCGCGCGCGCCGACAGCGTGGCGGTCGACCCGCACAAGTGGCTGTACGTCCCGGTCGATGCGGGCGCGCTGCTCGTCCGCGACCCGGAGCGACTGCGTGACGCCTTCAGCCTGGTTCCCGCCTACCTTCGGGTTCAGCACGGCCCGGCCGGCGTCAGCGACGCGCCCTGGGTGAGCGAGTACGGGCCCGAGCAGACCAGGCCCTTCCGCGCGCTTCGCGTCTGGGCTGCTCTCAAGTCGACGGGCCGGGACGGCTACCGGAGGCTGATAGACCGCGACCTCGATCTGGCCGGCACGCTCGCGGCCCGCGTCCGTGAGCACCCGTCGCTCGAACTCGACGCCGCCGGATTGAGCGTGGTCTGCTTCCGCTACCGGGCCGCCGAAGAGTCGGACCGGGTCCAGTCGGACATCGCCCGGCGGATCCAGCTCGGTGGGCGCAGCTTCCTGACGACGACTGAACTTGACGGACGAACCGTGCTGCGCGCGTGCTTCATCAACCCGCTCACCACGGAGCTTGACGTGGACACGCTCGTCGACCTGGTCACCAGCATCGGTGATACGACAGTAATCCCGGACCCGCCGCACTAGGTGAGAGCGCGATTACAGAGAGTAGTAGTAGGTTCTTGCCCGGCTCTGTCTAGCGGGAGGGGACCCGTTTCATGTCCAATGCAGCCAGCAGGCGGCGCGGACGGCTGGCCGGCGCGGTGGTGCCGGTCATCGTCGCGATGGCCGTGGGCGCGTTCGCCATCTCAGGCCCGGCCCGAGCAGCGACCGCGTCCACCCGGCCGCTGCTCGGCACACATCCCCGGTGGGCCACCGCGGCCGCTGGCCGCGGCGCGACTCCGGCCGCCACGACCGTCTCCGCGCAGGTCTACCTGGCTGGACGTGACCCATCCGCGCTGGCCGCCTACGCCAGGGCCGTCTCCACGCCGACGAACGCCGAGTACCGCCACTACCTGACCCCTGCGCAGCAGGCTGCCGCTTTCGGCCCGACGAGCACGCAGCTGCGGAAGGTGGACTCCTGGCTGACCGGGGCGGGCCTGCGGATCAGCGGCACGACCGAGCAGTTCGTCTCGGTCACCGGCACGGCGGCCGCGGTGGGCCGGGCATTCAGCACGCAGCTCCGTGAATACCAGCTCGCCGGGCACGTCTACCACGCACCGGACCGCAACGCCGCGGTGCCGGCCGGCCTGGCCGCAGCGGTACTGGGCGTCTCCGGGCTGGACAACGCGCCGCAGGTCTCGCACGTCGCGGGCGCCCCGACGCCGGATGGGGCCAAGCGCGTGGTCCGCCGCAGTGGCGGGCCGCCCAACCTCGGCCTGTCGCCGTGCTCCACCTACTGGGGGCAGCAGACGCCCGCCAAGCTACCGGACGCCTACGGGCACTCCGCTCCGCTGCCGGTGTGCGGCTATGCGCCCAACCAGCTCCGCGACGCTTACGGGGTCGCGGCGACCGGCCTGACCGGCAAGGGCGTGACGGTGGCCATCGTCGGCGCGTACGGCTCGCCGACCATCGAGTCGGACGCCAACACCTTCGATCAAGACAACAGCTTCCGGCAATTCGGCGCGGGCCAGTTCAGCGAGATCCTCACGCCGACGGCGTGGAACAGCCAGTCCACCTGCGGCGGCACCGCTGGGTGGCAGCCTGAGGAGTCGCTGGACGTCGAGGCCGTGCACACCATGGCCCCGGCCGCCAAGGTGCTCTACGTCGGCGCGAACTCGTGCCAGGACACCGATCTGCTCAGCGCCTCCGCCGCCATCGTCGACCAGCACCTGGCGAGCATCGTGACGAACTCCTGGGACAGGGACATTTTTGACACCAACGGAAACGACCCGGTCGCCACCATTGAGGCGTACACCCAGCTCTACGAAGAGGGAGCAACGGAGGGCATCGGCTTTTACTTCGCTTCGGGTGACTGCAGCACTGAAGACCCGGCCGTCGTGCCCAACGGGCTGAGCTGCGACGCCCACTCGTCGGAGCCGCAGACCACCTTCCCGGCGTCTGACCCGTGGGTGACGGCCGTCGGCGCGACCGCGATCGGCATCGGCGCTCACGACAATTACCTCTTCGAGACCGGCATGGGCGACTCCGAGTCGACCATGCGCAGCGGAACGAGCTGGGCGTCCCCGCTTCCCGGCACGTTCCTGTTTGGCGCCGGCGGGGGGACCAGCAACTACTTCAGCCAGCCGCCCTATCAGCGGGGGATCGTGCCCGACTCGCTCTCCCGTACGCTGCTCACCGGCGGGAACTCCGCTACGGCGATGCGTGAGGTGCCTGACGTCGCCATGGAAGGTGACCTGTTCGCCGCCACCCTGGTTGGCTTCACCCAGCCGCTGCCAGGTGGTTCCCCCGGCTTTGCCGAGGCGGGCTACGGCGGAACCAGCGCGGCCGTTCCCTTGTTCGCCGGGGTCCAGGCCGATGCGCAGCAGGCGGCCGGGGGTGTCCCGATCGGCTTCGCCAACCCCGAGATCTACCAGCGCTACCAGCGCCTCGGCCAGGCTGCGTTCCATGACATCACTGACCATCCGGGTGGTCAGACGTTCGCCCTGGCGATCGACGAGGGTATGTCCGACGGAGTACAGGGGGGATCCTTGTTCACCCTGGGTGCTGACTGGATGCTGCACGCCACGGCCGGCTATGACGACGTGACCGGGGTCGGCTCGCCGGCTCCGGGCTACCTGCACTCGTTCCGGTGAGGGTGGGCGGGAATCTGAGATCGGACCCTATTCACGCACTCATCGCCGGGGTAACTTGAAGATGTTGCTCCAGACCCCGGTGACTGGTGCTCCCGCGATGGTGCGGCTGCACAAGGGTCAGGAGCATTTTTTCATGCCCGCGGTCATCACTGGGACAGACCCGATGCATGGAGTCAGTGATGAGTTTGCCCGCCCGCGAGCTACGGGTCCTCTCCGGGATAGAGACCGCGTTGCAGGCCGGCGAGACGCGCCTGACGTCGATGTTCGCGATCTTCACGCGGCTGGCCACGGATGAAGGAAAACCTGGGACGGAAGATCTTGGGACCCCCTCCTGGAACCGCTGGGCGGCAGGCCGGCCGCCCGTGCGGTTGCGCGTGCGGTTGCGCGCGATCGCGCTCGTCGCGGTCCTGGCCATTGCGTCCGCTGTGCTCTTCAGCGTGAGCGCGGGCAGCGTGCGCGCGTGCGGGCCGGCGGTCCTGGCGCACACCTTCGAGCGTGCGCCAAGCCGGGCGACAGCGTGCCAGTCATCGCCGCCGGTACCGGCGCCACGGCCCAGCCCCTGAGCGGGTGCCGGACTTACCGCCCGCAGTGGACGTGCTTCGCGCGCTCATCGCGCCGCGAATACGCCCTCCCGGGGAAATGCGCCGGCCGACACGGCGGCGCGCGTAATCGCCTTGCCGATCCGCACGACTTCCTCGGTGCGCTCGTCGCCCAGATGCTGCCACGGTGGCGCTGCCATCCGGTCGGTCTCGTGCTCGATCTGTTCCCGCAGGGCCAGCCCCGCTGAAGTAAGAGCGCCGCCGTCGAGCAGCCCGCGATCGGCCAGGCCGCCGCTGGCAGCGTCCCACTCATCCTGGCTCCACCCGCGGCTTCTCCGCGCGAACTCGGGAGTGAAGCCCTGACCGGTGGCGACATGGGAGACCAGCGCCTCGATGCCGCTCAGGCCCGACGCGACGAGCGCGCAAATGTGGCCGTCGCCGCGGTACTCGCGCAGCAGCGACAGGGCGTGCCACATCACGAGATGCGGGGCGTCGGGCCAGTCCAGGTCAGCGTGGCCAGCGTAAAGCGGGCGGCCCTCGACGCCGCACCCGCTGGCCGCCTCGCGGACCAGCCCGGCCATCGTGGTCATCTCGGCGGAGGCGATTACTTCCGGCCCGAGGAGACGGGTCAGCGCGGCATCAGCGGCCGCGAAGCGGGCGCCGATCACAGCCGCCGGGCTAGCGAGATCCCACGCGCCCGGAATGCAGTGGGCTACCAGGGACGGGCTGAAGTTGTAGAAGGTCGCGGCGACGACACCGCTGCCGACCGCCCCCATCGGGGCCGCACGCCCGGCGAAGTAGCACATTCGTCCTGCCTTGAGCCCGACCCCGGTGAGATATTGCTCGGTCTCAGGGGCAAAGTAGATCAGCGAATGCAGGGAGTTGGTCGCATTGTGCGCGCGCCGGGTAAGTGGGATGGC
>DAIRVB010000100.1:0-10779 GCA_036803065.1 Streptosporangiaceae bacterium | reverse complement strand
CAACGTGACCACGCTGAACCAGATCTCGAGCATCGGCGCGTGGATTCTGGGCGCGTCCACGTTCATCTTCCTCTACAACGTCTACAAGACATGGAAGTTCGGGGAGCAGGTGACCGTGGACGACCCGTGGGGATATGGGAACTCGCTGGAGTGGGCGACATCCTGCCCGCCGCCGCGGCATAACTTCACCTCGATACCGCGTATCCGGTCCGAGCGGCCCGCATTCGACCTGCACTATCCGCATATCCAGTCGGGACGGACGCACAGCGAGCGCATCGAGGCACACAAGCGATGACGCAGCGGAGAGGTGTCAGATGAAGGTTGAAGGGTCCCTGTTCGTCGGCTGCGCGCTGTTCTTCGGTGCTGTGGACCTCGTGTACTGGTACACCTCCAAGGACCCCACCGGCACGACCGCGCTGGCGCTCTCTGTCGGACTCGCCTTCCTGACCGGGTTCTACCTGCTCTTCACCGGCCGGCGGCTGCCGCGGCGGCCGGAAGACGACCCACGGGGTGAGATCAGTCAGGGGACCGGCGAGCTTGGCTTCTTCAGCCCGCACAGCTGGTGGCCGCTGTTCGTCGGCCTGGCCGCAGCCACCGCGGCGATCGGTGCCGCGATCGGATGGTGGCTTTTCCTGATAGGACTGCTTGCGCTCCTATTGGCGACGATTGGTCTCGTTTTCGAGTACTACCGCGGGCACTACGCGCACTGAGAATCGCGCGGCCGCAGGGGCGGGCTTGGTGATGCCCGGCCCTGCTCGTGCCGGATGACGTGCCCGGTAAGGACCCCCCGGTGAGACCCCCCGGAAGCGACGGGCATATTGTCTTGCCTGTCAAGGCTACGCAGAGTATTGACAAGATAACTAAAAATTACCTATGGGCGAGTATTCCTGGGTCGCCATGGGAAGGAGTTGATTGCCGGAAGGCTGCAAGGGGGGTTGCAGACGTGTCGCGGAGCGTCCTGACGCGTATCAGTGTGAATAATGCTATTTCCGGATCAATCAATGGCAATTCTCATCCGGGGCGGCGGCGGGCCGGGGCTGGCCGCTGTCTAGCGTCCGCAGCCGCCGTATCCGGCCTGCTGCTCATCGCGGCGTGCCAGGGCGGAGCAGTGGCGTCGCAGGCCGCGGTCGTTTACCCGTTGGCGAAGGTCACGATCACGACTGGCAACCTGCACTTCACGAGCACGGCGAAGAGCGGCCAGCAGATGATCGAGGCCCAGGCGGTGAGCGGCCACATCGGCGTGGCCCGGCCCGCCGCGGGCGCGCTGATAGACGATCGGCCGGGCCTGGGCGTCAGTGTGACCGCCCGCCGCGGTGTGCTGGCCGACGTGTCGGTTACCGGCGCAGCAGGCAGGAGCGTGGCCGGGGAATTCACCAGCGGCGCGAGTGGCTGGCATACCGCGTGGGCGCTGGCGCCCGCACAGACATACCGGGTCACCGCGACGGCGGTCAACTCCGATGGCAAGCGGGCGGTCGCCACCGGGACCTTCCGCACGCTGACTCCGGTGCACACCTTCAGCGCGTCGGTGGCCATGACCCCGGGCGAGACCGTCGGCGTGGGCATGCCGATCATGGTGACCTTCAGCCAGCCCATCACGGACAAGGCCGCGGTCGAGCGATCGTTCGCGATCTACGCTGACAAGCCCGTCGTCGGCGCCTGGTACTGGATGAGCAACGAGACCGTGTGGTTCCGGCCGAAGGATTACTGGCCGGCGAACACGAAGGTGAGCTTCACCGCCCATCTCTCCGGTGTGCAGGGCGCCGCGGGCGTATACGGCAGCGGGAACCTGTCGCAGCATTTCACCATCGGCAATTCGCTGGTCGCCGTGGCCAGCGCCGCGACCCATTACATGAAGGTCTGGTGGAACGGCAAGCTCGTGGGCGACTGGCCCGTCAGTACCGGCCAGCCTGGCGACGACACGCCGGACGGCCAGTACCTGTCCTTCGCCATGGCCAATCCGGTGGACATGGACTCGGCCAGTTACGGTGTCATGCCCGGCGACCCCGGCTACTACAACATCTGGGTGTATGACTCCGTGCAGTTCACCTTCAGCGGTGACTACGTGCACAGCGCACCCTGGTCGGTGGGGGAGCAGGGGTTCGTCAACGTCAGTCACGGCTGCGTCAACGTGGCACCGGGCAACGCGGCCTGGTACTACGACCACTCGGTGCTCGGGGACCCGATCGAGGTCGTGGGGAGCCCGGTGGCGGGAACCTGGGGCGACGGCTGGACGATCTGGTTCCTGTCCTGGCGCAAGCTGCTGGCCGGGAGCGCTACCGGGGACGCGGTCGTCGCGGACAGCCTCGGCAGTGAATTCGTGCCCGTGTCGGCGATCACGCTGGGTGCCCACCCGGCCGGGCAGCGCGTGGCATCCCCGTTACCGGTGCTTGTCGTCTGCCGTGCTGAGGCGGCCCGAGCCGGCCGCCGCGCCAGTGCCCAAGGTGCTGTCGCGGCGGCCACCACCGCGCACTGACGCACCCGCAGCGGGCATTCGTGGTTCCTCCCCAGCCCGGGTCCAGCCCCTGCGGGCACGACGGTTGACCGGCGCTCAAGACAGGCCGTCACGTCCTTGGCCGCCCCTCGGGCTCGTCCGCTCCCGCCGCCAGTCCCTGAGGCGCACGGCCCGGGGCGGCCGCCCTGAGGCCGCTGTGCCCGCGCTCAGCCTGTCTCTGCGGGGCCGTCCTCGCTGGGCAGGGCAGGAGGCCCGGCCGGGTCCCCGGCGGTCACAGCGGCCCGCTCGGGCTCACCGTGGCCGTCAGGGTGCCCGTTGCCATGGCCGTTGCCGGCCGGCCGCGGGACGCTCTCGGTGAGCACCCGGTTGAGCGCCAGCCGGAGCTTGCCAATGGTGCCCCGGGTCGCCGGGTCGGGAACGCCGTTCTCGTCGTCCTCATGGGCGGCCGGCAGCGACAACTGCTCCGATGCCCTGGCCGTCAGCACCGCGTAGGACTCTTCATCGACCGGGCGGGTCTCCTCGATGTACTCACCGTCGGGCAGCTGCCTGATGATGCCGGTCTCCACCCCGTGCTCGAGCAGGTGGGCATCCTTGAGCTGCAGGCCGAGGCAGATCCGCTTGGTCAGGATATAGGCGGCGACCGGCACGATGAAGATCGCGTAGCGGGCGATGATGGTCGTGGTGTACAGCGGGATGTCGAAGTGGTCGGCGATGACGTCGTTCGCGCCCTCCAGCCAGAACACGCCGTACGCCGCCACCACGGCGATGCCGATCGCGGTCCTGGTCGGCGCGTTGCGGGGCCGGTCATTGACGTGGTGCTCGTTATAGTCCCTGAGCACCCATCGCTCGACGAACGGCCACAGGGCGGCACCGGTGAACAGCAAGCCGAGCGGGAGGAGCCCGGGGATGAACACATTGAAGGCGAACGTGTGCCCCAGCACGTTCCACGACCAGCTCGGGAACATCCGCAGGGCACCTTCCAGCATGCCCATGTAGAAGTCAGGCTGTGCACCCGACGAGATCGATATCGAGTTGAAGGGGCCGTACAGCCAGATCGGGTTGATCTGCGCGAAAGTGGCCATCAGAGCGAGCACGCCGAAGACGAAGAAGAAGAACGCCCCGGTCTTGGCCATGAAGTACGGGTACAGCGGCTGGCCGACGACGTTCTGATTGGTGTGACCCTTGCCCGGCATCTGGGTGTGCTTCTGGTGGAACATGAAGAACAGGTGCGCGGTGATGAGGGCGAGGAGAAGGGCCGGGACCAGCAGGACGTGGATGATGTACAGCCGCGGGATGATGATGTTGCCGGGGAACTGACCGCCGAACAGGAAGAACGCCAGATAGGTGCCGACGATGGGGAGGGACTGGATCACGCCTTCGAGGATGCGCAGCCCGGCCCCGGAGAGCAGGTCGTCAGGCAGCGAGTAACCGAACAGGCCTTCCAGCATCCCGAGGGTGAACAGGGCGATGCCGATCAGCCAGTTGAACTCGCGGGGCTTGCGGTAGGCGCCGGTGAAGAAGATCCGCAGCATGTGGGCCATGATGGCGACCATGAACAGGTCCGCCGCCCAGTGATGGATCTGCCGCATGAGCAGGCCGCCACGCACGTCAAAGCTGATGTTGAGGGTCGACGCGTACGCCTCGCTCATCCGTACGCCGTCCAGCTGGGTGTAGGTGCCGTGATAGACCACCGCGGTCATGCTGGGCTGGAAGAACAGCGTGAGGAACGTACCGGTGAGCAGCAGGATGATGAACGAGTAGAGGGCGATCTCGCCGAGCAGGAACGACCAGTGGTCCGGGAAGACCTTCCGCAGCAGGACGCGTGTCCCCTTCGCGGCGCGGAACCGGTCATCGAGGAATGTCCCGGTCACGCTCAGCGCCTTCTCCACAGGACCGCCGCCGTTGTCCGGGGGTCCGCTGGCCATGTTCATCCCCGCTCCCAGAAACTCGGCCCGACCGGTTCGTGATAGTCGCTCTGCGCGACCAGGTGGCCCTCAGCGTTCGTGGTGATAGGCAGTTGCGGGAGCGGCCTGCTGGCCGGGCCGAAGAGCACCGCCGCGCCCTGGGTCGCGAGGAACGTGGACTGGTGGCACGGGCACAGGATGTGGTGCGTGGTCTGCTCGTAGAGCGCGGCCGGGCAGCCCACATGCGTGCAGATCTTCGAGTAGGCGACGATGTTGTCTACCGTCCAGTTCATCACCGTCCCCGCAAATCCGGGACGGCTGGGCTGGAGCTCGCCCGGCGCGAACTTGATTATGATCGTCGCGGCCTTGGCCAGTTCGACATCGTTGTCCTGGTATCCCTCGGGAATCACCGTGATCATCCCACCGGGGGCATCGAAGTCCGCGGGCTTCAGCGGCATGTTGCTGCCCGGGATGACGAGGCGCGTCCCCTTGCGCCAGACGGTGTGCCGCAGGCTGGTTCCCGGCAGCGGGCCCATGTCCCGGAACAGGACCAACGGCGCCAGCCCCAGCGGCAGTGTGGCCGCGACAAGGGTCCGCCGCAGGATCGGCCGCTTGGTGAACTGGCTGGCGTCCGCGCCTTCCTTGAACGTCTCGGCGAACGCCTTCCTGTCCTGCTCAGACGAGGCCAGCGGATGGCGCTCCTCGGTGAGTTCCACGTCCGGCATCAGCTGCCGGACCCAGATCACCGCGCCGGCGCCCAGGCCGAGGAACGCGACGGACATGGACAGGCCGAGCGCCAGGTTCGATCGCAGGACCGCGTCGACGGAGTGCACCTCCAGCCCGATATAGGCCGCGATGAACCCGATGCTGGCCAGCATGGAGAGGATGAAGAGGGCGGCCACAGCCCGCTCGGCACGCTTGGCCCTGACTGGGTCAGGCGGGTCCGGCGGAAGCTCACGGGGCGCCGGGGGGGCCGCGTCGCGCTCAGTGTCGAGCATCGTGTGTGCTTCGGCGGGCGGCGGGGTGCCGATCACCCGGTGCGGTGCGCGGGTCGGCGCTGAGTGGCCGTCCGCCTCGCCGGCCGGCAGGCCCGGCCGGCCGCCGTCTGGGGCGCCGTGGTCCGGCCCAGAACCGTGCGTGTGCTCGTCTGCGTCGCTCATGCCTGCTCCCGCCGCTTCGCCGCGATCCACCAAGCGGCCGCCACCAGCGCGGCCATCCCTCCAAGCCAGGCCACGAGCCCCTCGGTGACCGGCCCGACGCGGCCCAGGCTGAACCCGCCGGGGTTCGGCGAACTCCGCGTTTCCGTGACGTAGGCGACGATGTCGCGCTTCTGGCTGGGAGTAATCGTGGTGTCGTTGAACACGGGCATGGCCTCCGGGCCGGTCTGCATGGCCTCGTAAATCTGGGTCGGCGTGGACGCCGTGAGCGGGGGCGCGTACTTCCCGTAGGTGAGATCACCGCCCGCGCCGACAAAGTTGTGGCACTGCGCGCAGTTGGTGACGAAAAGCTGCTGGCCGAGCCCCACGTTGGCGCCCGCGGTGCTGACCTGCTCAGGCGCCGGGATGGCCGGGCCGCCGGCGAGGGATGCGATGTAGGCCGCCAGTTGGTGCGTCTGCTTGGTGTCGAATCGCGGCGGCTTGCGGGCCATCTCGGCGCCAATTTCCGCCGCCGGCATCCGGCCGGTGCTCACCTGGAAGTCCACCGCCGCGGCCCCCACCCCGATCAGGCTCGGGCCGGTCGACGTGCCCTGGGCGTACATGCCGTGGCAGGTCGCGCAGGTCTGGGCGAATAGCGCCTGGCCCTCGGCGGTCTCCTGCCGCGACGCGGGCGGGGCCGCGGCCGACGCCGCGCCGCCCTGCGTGGTGATGGCCGCGTAAATGATGCCGATGGCGATCAGCCCCAGCAGAACGACGGCGTATCCGGCGGCTGGGTGCCTTCGCCGCGCGGTGATCCAGCTCACTGCTGCCCTCGGTTTCCGGTCAGGGGGATGTGGCGCATCTCGCTTGAGTGGATTCAGTTGGACGTGCGGGCATTTAGTGGACCAGGTAGATGGTCGTGAACAGGCCGATCCACACGACATCCACGAAATGCCAGTAGTAGGAGACGACGATCGCGGTCACCTGCTGCTCGTGGGTGAACGTCTTCGCGGCGTAGGTGCGGCCAAGCACGAACAGGAACGCGACGAGCCCGCCGGTCACGTGCAGCCCGTGGAATCCGGTCGGGATGAAGAACACCGAGCCGTAGGCGCTGGAGGACAGGGTCAGGTGGTCGTGGATCAGGCCCAGGTACTCATATCCCTGGCCCAGCACGAAGTACAGGCCCATCAGGAAGGAGAGCACATACCACTCACGCAGGCCCCACCGGCTGACCTGCCAGATCCGGCCGGCCCGCCCGATCTGGCCGCGCTCGACCGCGAACACCCCGAGCTGGCAGGTGACGCTGGACAGCAGCAGCACGGTCGTGTTGATCGACCCCAGCCTGAGATCAAGGTGCGCGCCCGGCCAGCGGAGTCCTTCACCCTTGTCCACCGAGCGGACGGTGAAATACATCGCGAACAGCGCCGCGAAGAACATGAGTTCCGAGGACAGCCAGACGATGGTTCCCACGCTGACGAGGTTCGGCCGGCTGGCCGGCGCGCGGGGCGACGTCTCGCTCACGGTTGCGGTGGCCACGGGGTCATTATTACGACACCGCGTAGGCGGACGTCAGCCGACCCCCCGGGTCGGTACCATCCTGTTTCATGAAGGTCGTTGTGTTCAGCCATGACGCGGACACCCGCGCGCGGGTGCGCCTGGCCATCGGGCGCCGTCCAGCCTCCGATGTTCCGGATGCCGAGATCATCGAGGTGGCCACCGAGCCAGCCCTGTGGCGCCTGCTTGATGCCGGCGGCCCAGACGTCATGGTGCTCGACGGTGAGGCCCAGCCGGCCGGCGGGATGGGCATCTGCCGCCAGGCCAAGGATGAGATCCACGACTGCCCGCCGGTCCTGCTGATCGTCGGCCGGGTCGATGACGGATGGCTGGCCACCTGGTCCGGAGCCGACGCTGTGACCAGCCACCCGATCGACCCGGTCGCGCTCGCTGAGGGCCTGGCCGGCCTGATGCGCCAGCGTGCCGAGCACCTGGCGGCCCAGGCCTGACGGGCGGCTGTCAGCCGCCCGGTCAAGTCCCCGACCGCCGAACGATCCCTGACCGCAGGCCCGCCTTCGCACGCAGCCCGGCCGTCAGCTAGCCCGACCTCCATCACCCAGCCCGTCACCCCGCCCCGAGGGGGGCCGCCATGAATTCCCGTACCGCCTGGCCCACCCTGATCAGCGCGCTGATCAGGGGTGAGGAGCTGACCTCCGACGAGGCGGCGTGGGCGATGAACGAGATCATGGACGGCGCCGCGACCTCCGTCCAGATCGCCGGGTTCGGCGTGGCGCTCCGGATGAAGGGGGAGACGGTCGGTGAGGTTACCGGGCTGGCCCAGGCGATGCTGGCGCATGCCACGCCGATCAGCGTGCCCGGCCCGCTGGTCGATCTGGTCGGCACCGGTGGCGACGGCGCGCACACGGTCAACATCTCCACCATGGGCGCGATCGTCGCGGCGGCGGCGGGAGCCCGGGTGGTCAAGCACGGGAACCGGGCCGCCTCATCCGCGTGCGGCGCCGCCGACGTCCTTGAGGCGCTCGGGGTGGCCATCAACCTGTCACCGGAGGCGAGCACGCGGCTCGTGGCGGAACTCGGCATCGCCTTCCTGTTCGCGCCGCTCTACCACCCCGCGCTGCGGTATGCGGGGCCCGCGCGGAGTGAACTCGGGGTCCCCACGGTGTTCAATTTCCTCGGGCCGGTGGCGAACCCAGCGCGCCCCGGCGCCCAGGCGGTGGGGGTGTCCGACCCGCGGATGGGCGAGGTCATCGCGGGCGTGCTCGCCGGACGTGGCTCGAGCGCTCTGGTGTTCCACGGCGACGACGGCCTCGACGAGCTGACCACCACCGACACATCCACCGTCTGGCTGGTACATGGCGGGGCGGTGACAGCGACGACGGTCGACCCGGTCGCCCTGGGGCTGGACCGGGCCAAGCCCGGGGACCTGCGCGGCGGTGACCCGGCGCACAATGCGGCCGTAGTCCGCGCCGTGCTTGACGGCGAACCAGGTGCGGTGCGCGACACCGTGGTGCTGAACGCAGCCGCGGCGCTGGCGGCCGCGGCCGGGGTGCCCAGCGTGGCCGAGCTTGGCCAGGCGCTGGCGGATGGCTGCGTGCGGGCGGCGGCTGCCGTGGACTCCGGGGCGGCCGGCGATCTGCTGCGCCGCTGGGCCGCGGCGAGCCAGCGCCTCGCGCCCAGCCCTGCTGGCCCGGGGGACCACCCCCGGAACCCCCGGGCATAACCCCGTTTCCGTGCTCAGCTAGCCCAGGACCACTCCGGGGTATAGCGCATGGACCTGGCGGGCTCGGGTCAGGAGGACTCTGGGTAACCGAGGGCGAAGGCGGCTTCGAGGTCGTGCCGCGAGTACGTGCGGAACGCGATGTGGGTCTCGGTGTGGGTGACCCCGGGAACCAGGTTCAGGGTGCCCGGGATCACGTCGGCGAGTTCCTCGTGAGCGCGCACCCGCACCAGCGCCACCAGGTCGAATTCGCCGGTCACCGAGTACACCTCAGTGACCTGGGGGATCTGCGCGATGGCCTCGGCCGTCTGCGGGATGCGCGCCACATCGGCCCTCACCAGAATGATCGCGGTGACCACTCGTTACCTCCTTCGGCGGGGCGTGCGCCAGCCATCGGCCCTGGCGTACCGCCTGCCAGCGAGAGCGTACCGCCTGCCGGCGGGTCTGCTGCGGGGGTGCCCAGCTCACAGATCTCGGCGAAGCTGCGCACCCCGGCCGCGGCCAGCCTGCGCAGCAGCCCGGCCAGCACGTCGGCGGTGGCCCTGGCGTCGGCGAGGGCCCGGTGGCACGGCGGCGTCCGCGCCCCGAAGAAGGCCGCCAGGGTGCTCAGCTTGTGGTTGGGCACCTCGTCCTCGCCGAGTACCTGCCGGGCCAGGACGACCGTGTCGAGCACCTGGCAGGCCGGCCACGGCACGCCGCAGGCCGTGCAGGCCGCGCTGAGGAAGCCGACGTCGAACGGGGCGTTGTGCGCGATGAGGACACGGCCACGGGCGAAGTCGAGGAACCCGGGAAGGACCGCGGTCATCGGCGGGGCGTGGGCCACCATGGCGTTGCTGATACCAGTAAGCAGCTCGATGTCCGGCGGGATGGCATGACCTGGGTTGACCAGCGCGGTGAACTCCTCCCGCACCTGGCCCCCGCTGATCCTGACGGCGCCGATCTCGGTGATGCTCGACTCTTCCGGCGACCACCCGGTCGTCTCGACGTCCACGACGGTGAAGTCGATCCCGTCGAATGCCGTAGCCGTCTGCCGCCTGATCACGATGTCACCGTAGGCCGGGGTACCGACACTTCCGCCCCAGGCGCGCCGGCCCGGTGCCTCCGGGAGAAAGACTGTCGGTACCCGCTCCTAACGTGTGCTCCGTGACGACCAGGCCCGGCGGGTGAGCGGGCGCGTAGCCAGGTGGAGGAGGAGACATGCTGATCGATTGCGATCGGTGCGAAATGCGCGGTATCGCTTGCCCGGATTGTGTGGTCACTGCCCTGCTCGGCGGCGGCCAGGCCGAAATCGGCGAGGAGGAACGACTCGCCCTCCGGATTCTCGCGGACGCCCGGCTGGTCTCGCCGCTTCGCCTGCAGCCGCCCGCCTCCCGGGCATCATGACTGGTCAGAGCACACTTAGCCGGAGGCTCCAGTGAGTCACGGCGGCGGCACATCATCGTCTGACGATGGTCAAGGCCGTTGCGAGAGTTCGCGAAGTGGTTGAATTCACCTCCCGCGCTTCACTAGTGTCGTGCCCGGTCGGCTCGCTCCGCAGTCGCCGTGACGGTGACGGCGACCGGCCACCGCCGAGTCTCCGATGCTGGCGTAATTCAGCCAGCCGGAGAGCCGGGGACCCACCGGAGGATTGTCCCGGGCATGTCTGGGATGAACCCCTCCTGGGGTGAATCGGCCCGGGCCGCGTAGCGGCCTAGCCGTAGGGCACCTTCCACAGCCCGAACCCGTCAGCTCACCCGGTAGGCGGAGTGGGAGGAGGAGCGTGTCACGAACGTGGTTACGCATCCACTTGTATATCGGTCTCCGCTGCGCCGATGGGCCGCCATCGCGGCCGGTGCACTGGCGTGCGGGGGACTAGTCACTTTCGCTGTCGCGGCCGGGGCCGCTCCGCAGCCGACGGTCACCCAGGTTCAGGCGAAGCTGGACAAGCTGACCTCGCAGGAGGACCAGGCGATCCAGCAATACGACCAGTCCGCGCAGGAGCTGGCCAGCGCCAACGCGCAGCTCGCCCTGGTTAATCGCGAAGCGGCCACGGACCGCGCCCAGTTCAGGCAGATG
>DAIRVB010000099.1:0-10865 GCA_036803065.1 Streptosporangiaceae bacterium | reverse complement strand
CCGGTAACCCGCCGCCACGCACCGATCACACAGACACCCCAGGCAAGGACGCCCCAACCTAACTGCGCACCACATCGTAAGAACAGCCCGCTCTCAGACCGGCCCCCCCTCAGACCGGCCGCCGTAAGAACAGCCCGCCCTCAGACCTGGCTGGGTAAAGCGACCCGGCCGGTGGCCGGCCGGGGATGCGGCACGGCGATACCAGGCCACCCGGGCGGCGCGGGCGGGCGGCCCGGCTGGGGTGGTATCTGCGGAACTTTGGGCAGCTCATCCCCGCAGGCTGGCGCGGAAGGATACGTGCCTACTTTCATGAGCCCTCAGCCTCCTCGGCAGGTCTGCACGGCATTCCCCGTACCGGGCAGCGTCATGTGAACGGGCGCTTCGCAGCGCAATCAGATTGCCACACTAAGTAACTATAGGCCGTTCTGCGGCCGGGCGCCGGACATCCCTCCACTGCCGGGTCCAACGCCCTCCGCCGTGATCACTTCTTTCGGGGTCGGCGCGCCAGGATCGTGGGCCGGCGGCGGCGGCACAGTCCACATCCACTCGCGCAGCCTGTCGCGCTCGTGGGTGAGGTCGCCGATGTCAGTCTCCGCGTACGAGAACTCCGGAGACCAGAACAGGGCGTCGTAGGGGCACGCCTCGATGCAGATCCCGCAGTACATGCAGAGCGAGAAGTCAATGGCGAACCTGTCCAGCACGTTGCGCACGCGGGGCCGCCCTCGTCCGGCCGGATCCCCGGGCGGCTGCGGCACCGGTTCCTTGTGCGAGTCGATGTAGATACACCAGTCAGGGCACTCCCTGGCGCACAGCATGCATACCGTGCAGTTCTCTTCCAGCAGCCCGATTACCCCGCGACTGCGCGCCGGCAGCCCCGCGGCGTCCCCGGCCGGCCGCTCGCTCGGGGCTGAGCCTGCCTCCCCGGGGCTCACCCGGACCCCCAGCCTTCGGGATTCCCGGAAGGCGGCAGCCGGCGCCCGCCGCGCGCCGCGCCGCCGCGGTCACCGGGATCCTTTGCCCCCGGCCACTCCTTGGCCACCCGCGCCGCGAGCACGAAATCCTTACGCAACGGATGCCCTTCGAACTCATCTGGCAGCAGAAGCGGCGCCAGCCGTGGATGCCCCGAGAAAATCACGCCGAACATCTCACGCGTTTCGCGCTCGTGCCACGCGGCGCCTCGATAGATCCCGGTGGCCGTCGGCAACTCCGGGAGATCAGCCGCCCCAACGACGCTCCGCAACAGCAAATGATGCCGTCCGGCCAGCGAGTACACATGCGCCACCACCGCCAGCCCCGCGTCAAGTTCATCAACCGCACTGAGCCAGTCGAAGAAGTCACAGTCCAGCTCGTGGCGGGCGAAAGCCAGCGCGGCCAGCCACGCCCCTGGGGACACGGTCACCGTGACGGTTCCCTGGCTCACCTCGCATGCTGCCCCGGCCGAATCCGCGCCATCCGCCCCGGCGCCCAGCGCGGCATCCACCCGCTGGATGATCTCCTCGGGGGTCACTGTGCCTCCCCAGCCAGGTGCCGAGCCTCAAGCACGGCCAGGCCGTTGAGTAGCGCCTCGGGGCGCGGCGGGCAGCCGGGCACATAGACGTCCACCGGGAGGAACTGGTCAACGCCCTTAGTCACGCAGTAGGAGTCCCAGTACGGGCCACCGCTGTTGGAGCAGGCGCCGAACGACATGACATACCTGCGCCCCGGCATGCGCTCGTAGGCACGGAGGACCAGTGGCGCGAGCTTGTCGGTCACCGTTCCCGCCACGATGAGCACGCAACCGCGCTCCGGCATGGCGCCCCGTCGGGCATCCGGCGTTCCCGCCTGCCGCAAGGCGGCAGCGCACTCCACCGCGCAGCAGGCCAGCCCGGCGTCGAGGACCCAGAGCGAGTACCCGCGGCCAGTGTCGATGACCAGCGGCGCCGAGCCGGATCCACGATCAGGGCCGCTTCCAGCGTGCGGCGCGGGAAGGTCCACGGCAGCCACGCAGCCAGCGTAGCTGCAGCGCGCCCCGCGCCCAGCTACTGAACCACCGGGTACCCGGCTGATTACGTAAAGTAGCGAATCTTGGGGCCGCTGAACCGGGCCTCTAGCGACGCCGTGTATAAGAGGAAGAGCAGCGGCGCCTTTCACAAGTGTTACAGCCCGGAGCCATCCGCCTCCGGGTGGGTGAACCAGGCGCTACCGTGAACACCCTTACGACACTGTGAGATCCATCACGACCAAAGCGAACGCACCTGCGGCCGCCTCGGCGGCACCGTGGCGCAGGTAACATGGATGTAACCATAAACTCTGGCCCCGGGGGTTCATTGTTGACCCGGGTGCGGCGCTCGCGGACCCGCGCTTATCGGCGCCCGGCTGCGGCGCGTCGAGGAGGCTTTCCACTGTGACCAAGCAGGTCCAGCAACTTGATCGTGTCATCATCCGCTTCGCAGGCGACTCCGGCGACGGCATGCAACTGGCCGGCGACCGGTTCACCCAGGAGACGGCGGCTTTCGGCAACGACTTGTCGACCCTGCCGAACTTCCCGGCCGAGATCCGTGCCCCCGCGGGCACGCTGCCCGGCGTGTCGAGCTTCCAGGTGCACTTCGCCGACCACGACATCCTGACGCCCGGCGACGCGCCGGACGTGCTCGTCGCGATGAATCCTGCCGCGCTCAAGGCCAACCTGGACGACGTGCCCCGCGGCGCGGACATCATCGCCAACACCGACGAGTTCACGAAGCGCAACCTGGCCAAGGTGGGCTACGACGGCAGCCCGCTGGATGACGGCTCGCTGTCCGCCTACAACGTTCACACGGTCCCGATCACCTCGATGACCGTGAAGGCGCTTGAGCAGTACGACGTCTCCCGGAAGGAAGCCGAGCGCGCCAAGAACATGTTCGCGCTCGGCCTGCTCTCCTGGCTCTACAACCGGCCGCCGGAAAGCACGCTCAAGTTCCTCGAGTCGAAGTTCGCGACCAAGCCCGAGATCATGAAGGCGAACATCGCGGCGTTCCAGGCCGGCTGGAACTATGGCGAGACCACCGAGGCCTTCTCGGTTCAGTACGAGGTCAAGCCGGCCACCCTGGAGCCTGGCACCTATCGCAACATCACCGGTAACACGGCCCTGGCCTACGGCCTGATCGCCGCCTCTAAGCTGTCCGGGCTGCCGATCTTCCTCGGCTCCTACCCGATCACCCCGGCCTCCGACATCCTGCACGAACTGTCCAAGCACAAGCAGTTCGGGGTGCGCACGTTCCAGGCCGAGGACGAGATCGCCGGCGTCGGGGCCGCGCTCGGCGCCGCTTTCGGCGGCGCCCTCGGGGTGACCAGCACCTCGGGACCTGGCATGGCGCTGAAGGCGGAGACGATCGGCCTGGCGGCCTCGGTCGAGCTGCCGCTCATCGTGCTCGACATCCAGCGGGCCGGGCCTTCGACCGGTATGCCGACCAAGACGGAGCAGGCGGATCTGCTGCAGGCGCTGTTCGGCCGGAACGGGGAGTCGCCGGTCGCCGTGCTCGCCCCCGCGACCCCCGGCGACTGCTTCACGATCGCCATCGAGGCGGTCCGCATCGCGGTCAAGTACCGGACGCCAGTGATCCTGCTGTCCGACGGCTACCTGGCCAACGGGTCGGAACCATGGCGCATCCCCGACGTTGCGGGTCTGCCCGACATCAGCACAAGTTTCTCGTTTAGTAAGCCTGAGGACTGGCGGGATGGCGACGGCCCCATCGAATTCCGGCCGTTCCAGCGCGACCCGGAGACGCTGGCCAGGCCGTGGGCCGTGCCGGGCACGCCCGGGCTGGAGCACCGGATCGGCGGGATCGAGAAGGCTGACGGTACCGGGACCATCTCCTACGACCCGGACAACCACGACAAGATGGTGCGGCTGCGCCAGGCCAAGATCGACGGTATCGCCGCCGACATCGGGCCGCTCGAGGTGGACGACCCTGACGGCGCCAAGGTGCTGGTGCTCGGCTGGGGATCCACGTTCGGTTCGATCGGCGCGGCGGTGCGGCGGGTGCGGACGGCCGGCGGCTCAGTAGCCCAGGCTCACCTGCGGCACTTGTCACCGATGCCAGCCAACCTCAGTGACGTGCTGCGCAGCTATGACAAGGTCCTTGTCCCCGAGATCAACCTGGGCCAGCTGGCGCTGCTGCTGCGCGGTCGCTACCTCGTCGACGTGATCTCCTACAACCGGGTGCGCGGCCTTCCGTTCCGGGCGGCCGAACTAGCCGGTGTCATCCAGGAAGTGATCGCACATGTCTGAGCGGATCGCGGTTACCGGGGAATCCCGGCGGCCCGCCTCGCTGACGCTCGTGCCCAAGACCGACACACGCCTCACGACGAAGGACTTCAAGTCCGACCAGGATGTGCGCTGGTGCCCCGGCTGCGGTGACTACGCGATCCTCGCGGCCTTCCAGGCGTTCCTGCCTGAACTGGAAGTGCCGCGGGAGAACGTGGTCATCGTCTCCGGTATCGGCTGCTCATCGCGGCTCCCGTACTACGTGGACAGCTACGGGATGCACTCGATCCACGGGCGCGCCCCGGCCGTCGCGACCGGCCTGGCCTCGTCCCGCCCCGACCTGTCCGTCTGGGTGATCACCGGCGACGGCGACGCGCTGTCCATTGGCGGCAATCACCTGATCCACGCGTTGCGCCGCAACGTGAATATCAAGATCCTGCTCTTCAACAACCGGATCTACGGGCTGACCAAGGGCCAGTACTCACCCACCTCCCCGCAGGGCAAGGTCACCAAGTCGACCCCGTTCGGCTCGCTGGACACTCCCTTCAACCCGGTGTCGCTGGCCCTCGGCGCGGAGGCCAGCTTCGTGGCCCGCACGATCGACTCCGACCGCAAGCACCTGACCAGCGTGCTGCGCGCGGCTACCGACCACCGGGGCGCCGCGTTCATTGAGATCTACCAGAACTGCCCGATCTTCAATGACGACGCGTTCGCGCCGCTGACCGACCGCGCGTCGCGGGACGACAAGCTGGTCCGGCTGGAGCATGGCGAGCCCGTCCGCTTCGGCGCGGATCGTGACCGGGGGCTCCGGTTCGGCCGGTACGGCTCGCTGGAGGCCGTTGACGTGGCCGGGGCGGATGAGGACTCCCTGCTGGTACACGATGCGCACGCGGCCAACCCGTCGTACGCGTTCGCGCTGTCCCGGCTGGACAACGCCGACTTCGCGCACACCCCGATCGGCGTGTTCCGGCAGGCTCCCAGGCCCAGCTACGACGAGCTGATGACCGGGCAGATTGACAGCGCCAGGGAACGGCAGGGTGACGGCGACCTCGCGGTCCTGCTCGCGGGCGCGGACACCTGGCAGGTCGGCTAGGGCGCGGGACGCCCTAACCCCTCTCCGGTGCCGGACACGAACCGGGGAGGAGAGGCCATGACCGTGCGCGTGGAGCAGGCCCGGCCGGTTACCACCGTCATCATGGATCGCCCCGAGGCGCGCAACGCGGTCGACGGGCCGACTGCCGCGGCCCTCGCCGATGCCTTCCGCGAGTTCGAGGCTGACGAGGCGTGCCGCGTCGCTGTCCTGTGCGGATCGGGCGGCACGTTCTGCGCCGGGGCCGACCTCAAGGCGGTGGGCGGCCCGACCGGCAACCGCATCGAGCCGGACGGTGACGGGCCGATGGGCCCGACCCGGCTGCGGCTGACCAAGCCAGTGATCGCGGCGATCTCAGGGCACGCGGTGGCCGGGGGTCTCGAACTCGCGCTCTGGTGTGACCTGCGTGTCGCCGAGGAAAGCTCGGTTCTCGGCGTGTTCTGCCGCCGGTGGGGGGTTCCGCTGATCGACGGCGGCACGGTCCGGCTGCCCCGCCTGGTGGGCCTCGGCCGCGCACTGGACCTCATCCTCACCGGCCGTCCGGTGCCCGCTCCCGAGGCACTGCAGATGGGCCTGGTCAACCGGGTGGTACCGGACGGCCAGGGCCGCCCGGCCGCCGAGGAACTCGCCCGCGAACTCGCCGCGCTACCTCAGCAGTGCCTGCGCAGCGACCGGATGTCGGCGCTGGAGAGCATCTCACTGACCGACGAGGAAGCCATGGCGAACGAGTTCCGGCTCGGCATGACGACGCTCGCGGGGGCGGCCACCGCAGCCGGCATCGCACGATTCCGGGGCGGCGCAGGCCGTGGCGGCGCCCCGAGCACCAGCTAGCTCTTCAGGCTGCGGGGCTGGAGGTCTCCCCGGACGAAGGCGCCAGCTCGGTGCGGGCTTCCTGGGCCTGGATGAAGGCCGGCCCGCTGGCCAGCTCCTCCAGGCTCCGGCCGGACGGCTCGGGCAGCACCAGGGTCAGCAGGAAGCCGAGGACCGAGACCCCGGCGGTCAGCATCAGCGTGCCGCGCAGGCCCAGGCCCTTCTGCAGCACCGGGAAGAGGAATACTCCGATAAACGCGCCGAATTTGCCGATACCTGCCGAAATGCCGTGCCCGGTGGCGCGCATGGTGACCGGGTAGATCTCACTTGGCATCACGAAGGTGGTCATGTTCGGCCCGAACTCGGTGAAGAAGTAGCTCACCCCGTACACCAGGAGGAACGGCACCACCGCCGTGGTGAGGCCGGGGACCAGCCCGATGATCGCGAAGCACAGCGCCATGACGGCGAACCCGGTGAGCTGCAGGCGCCGGTGGCCGATCCGGTCAAGCCAGAGGATCCCGCACAGATACCCGGGCACGGCAGCGACCACGAAGATGGTGAGCTGAATGGCGATCGCGGTCATTGTCGAGGAGCCCGGGGAGATCAGCTTGATGATCTGGGGCGTCGAGATCGTGTTGCCGTAGTAGGCGTAATCGAGCAGGAACCAGGTACCCGCCGTGCCGGCCAGCATGACCAGGTACCTGCGGTTCGTCAGGAACGCACGCAGCCCCATCGTGTGACGCAGGCGCGCCGTGGAGCCTCCGTTGACCGCCCCTTCACTGAAGGCGGATATCTCGCTGAGCGTCTCGTTGCGACGGCCCTGCACCTGCACCTGGTAGCGCGGCGATTCAGGCATCCGGGTGCGCAGATACACCACGGCGGCCGCGGGCACCGCACCGAGCGCGAGCATCGTCCGCCAGGCCACGTCGTTGCTGGATCCGGCACCGAGCAGGGCCAGCGCGATGAGCGGCCCGACGATCAGCCCGAGTGCCTGGGTGGAGAACACCATCCCGACCAGCTTGCCGCGGTCCTTACGGTTGGCGTACTCGCTCATCAGCACGGCGCTGACCGGGTAATCGCCGCCCACACCGAAGCCAAGCAGGAAGCGGAACGCGATCAGTACCCAGTACGACGGCGACAGCGCGGATCCAAGGGCCCCGACCACCATGATCGCCGCGACCAGCCAGTACACGCGTTTGCGGCCGAACAGGTCGGCGAATCTGCCGAACACGAAGGCACCGAGGAAAGCGGCCGCCAGCATCGTGCTGTTCAGCAGCGCGAGCCGACCGGAGCTGAGATTCCATTCCTGCTTGATCAGGGTCGAAGCGATCCCGATGACGAACAGGTCATAGGCGTCGGTGAAGAAGCCCATCCCGGCCACCAGCACCGCCCGCAGATGGAATCTGCTCAGCTTTGCCTCGTCGAGCGCGGTCAGCAAGTCCGCGGAGCGGATCTCGGTCACCGGCAATCCTCCCAAACCCGCGGTCAGGCTCGCTGCCAAGGTGCTTTCGCGAAGAAATTACTTCATTCAGGCGAAGCCTTCCCGACGAACAAGTGAACAGAAAGTGAATGAAGAGGAGTCCTCCGACCGGGCCGAAGGTCTCTGGGCTCCGCGCCGGCTCCGCCGGAGCACCCCTCTGGCCAGGTAAAACACCCGGAATGCGACCTCAGGGGGCGCTGATCTGACTACCGAGCCCGCACGACCGGCAACAACCGGGCATGACCGGCTTCGTACTGGCAGGCACCATAGCTGCCGAGTTGTCGTTGATGCCGGTGGATGTCTGGCCAGAGCCGCGGGGGCGACTACGCCACCGGTCCGACTAGCCCACCTTGGCGCGGCCGCATGCAAGAACCTCGCTCACTGCCCTGCCCAGGCCCGGCTAACCTGACCAGCCCGCTGCCTGCCCTGCCCAGGCCCGCGCGCGACGAGATCTCGCAGGTTCCCGGAAACCGGCTCAATCCAACTCACGATATATCTTGCTTATCCGCGGACGCGATGTATCTTGATATGGACCGGGCATGGCTGAGGACGAGGGCGTGAAGGGCGGATGCAGAACATGTTTGAGCGGTTTACCGACCGGGCGCGGCGGGTCGTGGTGCTGGCTCAGGACGAGGCGAGGAGGCTCAACCACAACCACATCGGCACCGAGCACATCCTGCTCGGCCTCATTCACGAAGGCGAAGGGGTAGCGGCCGCCTCCCTCGAATCGCTGGGTATCAGCCTGGAGGCGGTACGCCAGCAGATCGAGGGCATCATCGGCCAGGGCCGGGCGGCGCCGACCGGGGCCATGCCGTACACGCCGCGGGCCAAGAAGGTTCTGGAACTGTCACTGCGGGAAGCTCTGCAGCTGGGCCACAACCACATCGGCACCGAGCACCTCCTGCTCGGCCTGATCCGCGAGGGCAGGGGCGCCGCCGCGCAGGTGCTGGTCAGGCTCGGCGCGGACCTGGCGCGGGTCCGCGAGCAGGTGATCCAGATGCTGGAGGACGCGCAGGGCGAGGAGGAGCCGGGGACCCCGCACGCCGCGAAAGGCCTGGGTCCGGCGGCCCTGAAGCAGCGCGGGCTGCTGGCTGAGGTCCTCAGCCGTGTCGAATCGATTGACTCGCGCCTGGCGGCGGTGGAGCACCGCGTGGGTGCCGGACCGGATGTGGGCGACCTCGACCAGGAGATCGCGCAGGCGCGCAGCGACAAGAAATCCGCGGCCGACGCCGAGGATTATGAGATGGCGACGGCGCTGCGCGACAGGGAAAGGCAGTTGCTCGCCGAGAAGGCTTCCCGTCAGGAGCAGTGGGCGGCCGCTCATCTGGACCTTCCGTCCCTGGCCGAAGGGCTGCACCGGCTGAGCGAAGAGGTCAAGCGCCTTCGCGGCCTTCTCCGCCAGCAGGGCATCGAACCGCAGGACGGCGCGGCCTGACGTCCCGGAGGCGTTTTCGCCACGCGGGCGTTGCTGAGCTTGCCGCGCACGCCGATACTGAGACCGCGGCGCAGGTCCTCACCGGGTCGGCCGCCGGGCTGGACCCGCGCAGCGCCCACGGTCATGGGATGGCGACCGCCACTCGCCGGACCTCTGCATCGTCGATGGTGACTCCAGGCACCGACCAGCTGCTCGTCTGGGCCATCGACTGAACAGCTTGCTCCTCGGTATCGAACAGGATGACCGAGAAGCCACGGCCCTCTGCGGGCTCAAGCCAGTAACCGGCGACAAATCCGGGGGCTGAAGTGATCTCGGGCAGGATGTCATTCATGAGCGCGGCCGCGGCCGCGGCCGCGTGGGCGGGGTCGATCGTCAGGTTTACGAGCGATGCGTGCATGAGTCCTCTCCCGCTACGGGCAATGCTTTGTTTCTGATGACCCTTTCACGTCTGCCAACAACGCAAATCCGCTCGCGTGCGAACTGGGCACGATCCGGTCTTGCCCACCTTGGAGGAACAGGACCGGCGGCCTTACCTGCCCAGGGTCAAACCCCCACGGGGCGACATAAGCCAGCTCGTCGTCCATCATCCCGCCCGGGTCGCCATTCATGGCCTGCCCGGCCACGGCGCCTAGCCAGGACCATTCACCCATGAGTGCGGCATGATCTGCCGGGGTGAACTGTTCCGGGTCGAACTCGGTGGACGCCAGGTAGTCCTCCAGCGCCGCGCGTCCCCCGGCGGCAGCGCGCAGTAACGCCGTGCCGAAGGGCGCCATGCCTGCGAACCAGTCCAGCCCCTCGGCCCGGAACGGGGCCAAGCCAGCCACGCAGACCACTCCCAGGACACGTTCTGGCAGCAGCGCGGCGCAAGCCAGGGCGTGCGGGCCGCCACCGGAATAGCCCATCACCGCGAACCGATCGATGCCCAGCGCGTCGGCGATGCTGGATACGTCAGCGGCCGCCGATGTCCATGGGCCACCCGTTGACGCCGCTGAGTTCATTGGTTACGGTACGTATCTTGTAATCATCCAGAGGACCTGAGGGACTTGGCCCAGTGACGGTCCGGCAACCTGCGCTCGCCGCAAGGTGCCAATGCCAGGACCGATGAGGAATATCCATGAACCTTCTGGTCAAAGTTCCGATACTCTGCGGCTCCTTGATCCGGCTAGAACCGCTTTCGATGAGTCATCGTGAGGATCTAGCGGTCTCGGCAGAAGAAGACCGCGGGGCGTACGGCTTTACGCGCGTCCCACGCGCATGGGAGGTGGAGGAGTACCTCGGCGCCCATTTCGAACGGGCAAAGGGCGGCAAGCTGGCACCGTTCGCCCAGATCCGCCAGAGCGACGGGCGGGCCGTCGGGTGTACGGCGTACTGGGATCCGCGGTTCTGGCCAGGCCGTGCTGAGCTGTGTGCCATTGAGATCGGCTGGACCTGGTTGGCCGCTTCGGCTCAACGAACGGGCATCAATGTCGAGGCAAAGCTCCTGCTCCTTGAGCATGCGTTCGAAACTTTGGGCGTGGTCAGGGTCGACCTCAAGACCGACGCCCGCAACGAGCGGTGTCGGCGCGCTATCGAGCGCCTTGGGGCACAATTCGAGGGCGTCCTTCGCCACTGGTCGCAGTCACACGCGCCTGGAGAGGAGGGCCTCCTCCGCGACTCCGCGATGTTCTCGGTAATTGCGACCGAGTGGCCAACCACAAAGGCCACATTGTGTCGTCGTCTGGCGACCCCGCCCAAGCAGGCCACGCCGGTCCCGTGATCGGGGCAGTGCCCGGTCTTGGGACGACGGGACGAGCGACTTTAGTCGGCCGGTGAGCCGCTTCTGCAC
>DAIRVB010000098.1:0-10909 GCA_036803065.1 Streptosporangiaceae bacterium | reverse complement strand
ATTCCGTGATCATGGCCAGGGGCTGTGCCCCGGGGTTCCGGGGGTGGCATCCCGGGCCAGCAGGGCTCCGTGATCATGAATTTGGGCGGGGGCTGCGCTGGTGCCGGGTGGCTGGCAGGATCGGGGGCGTGCCCGGTCGATTCCCAGCCTTTGACGATCTTGACGAGCGGATTGTGGCCGCGTTGATCGAGGACGCCCGGAACACCTACGCCGAGATCGGGGCGCGGGTCGGCCTGTCCGCGCCGGCCGTCAAGCGGCGGGTGGACAGGCTGCGCGCCTCGGGCGCCATCACCGGGTTCACCGCCAGCGTGGATCCTTCCGCGCTGGGCTGGACCACCGAGGCCTACGTGGAACTGTTCTGCCGCGGCCGGACGTCACCCGCGGACATCGGGGCGGCGGTCAGCAAGTACCCCGAGGTGACGGGCGCGTGCACGATCACCGGGGAAGCCGACGCCCTGCTGCACATCCGCGCGGCCGACGTGCAGCATTTCGAGCGCGTGGTGGAGCGCATCGGGGCCGAGTCGTTCGTCGTGCGCACCCGCAGCGTCATCGTGCTCTCCCGGTTGGTGAGCCGGGCTGACATCCTGCCACCTGGGGCCGGCCGGTGATCGCTCTCCGCGGCGGATTCGACATGATTACGTAATAAGGCCGACGAAATCCCGGCCAGGGCGGCTACAGTCAGCGGCATGCGTGAGCGTGACCAGGACCCTTCAGCCAATACCGCCCAGTTTCGTGCGTTCGCGGACGGACGTCCCGGCGATGACTCCTCCCAGCCCTGGACCATGCGCGCTCAGCGGAGCCAGGTCCTGACCCTGACGGCCGCGGTGGTCGGTGTGGCTGTTGTCCTGGCCATCATCGCGTTCGTGTTCATCGGCTGACCTGGCTCGGCCTCGAGGGGCCGAGCCAGATCCCGCTGCCGGGGCGCGGCAGGATGAGCACTCATGAGCGTGCCCGAAGCAACACCCCACCAGCTGGAACACCCTGAGCAGGGTGCGGACCGCAACCGGCTGACCGCGCTCGAGGGCTTGGCCGCGCTGTCCCTTGACGCGCTGTCCTCGGTGGCTTATGGCCCCGAGGCGATCGTCATAGTTCTGGCCGCCGCGGGCACCGTGGGGCTGGCCTACACGCTGCCGGTGACGATCGCCATCGTCGTCCTGCTCGCCGTTCTGGTGATCTCATACCGTCAGGTGATCGCCGCGTTCCCCGGTGGCGGCGGTGCGTACGCGGTGGCGGGCAGGCACCTGGGCCGGATGCCCAGCCTGATCGCCGCGGCCTCGCTCATCGTCGATTACGTACTCAATGCAGCGGTCGGCGTCTCGGCCGGAGTCGCCGCGCTGACGTCGGCCTTCCCGGCCCTGTACGGAGACCGGGTCTGGCTCTGCCTGGGCGTGCTCGCGGTGATCACCGGGCTCAACCTGCGCGGCGTGGCCGACGCGGCGCGCGCTTTCATCGTGCCCACGGTCATCTTCATCGTCGCCATCGCGGTGGTGATCGTCGGTGGCCTGGTCCGCTCCCACCCAGTGGTCGCCCCGTCCGGCCAGCTGCCAAAGGTCGCCGAGGCGGTCGGCATCCTGCTGCTGCTGAAAGCGTTCGCCTCCGGCTGCTCAGCTCTCACCGGGGTGGAGGCGATCGCCAACGCGGTGCCGTCATTCCGTGAGCCCAGGGCCCGCCGGGCGCAGCACACCGAGATGTGGCTCGGGATCATTCTCGGCGTCATGCTGCTCGGCATCGCGGTGCTGATCAGGAAGTTTCATGTCGGGCCGTCGAGCACCGAGACGTCGCTGGCTCAGCTGGCGGCGGCGGCCGTTGGGAAGAATGTGGTTTTTTATGCCATCCAGCTGATCACCACGGTGCTGCTGGCACTGGCCGCTAACACCTCGTTCGGCGGACTGCCGGTGCTGGCCAGCCTGCTGGCCAGGGACAACTTCCTGCCGCACCTGTTCCGGCTGAAGGCCGACCGCCAAGTGCACCGGTACGGGGTCTCCGTGCTCGCGGTGGCAGCGGCGATTCTGCTCGTGGTGGCCAAGGGCAACACGCAGGCTTTGATCCCGCTGTTCGCCATCGGCGTGTTCGTCGGGTTCACGCTGTCGCAGGCGGGCATGGTGCGGCACTGGCACGAGCAGCACGACCACGGCTGGCTCAGGCGCGCGATGATCAACGGGCTGGGCGCGGTGCTCACCCTGGCCGCCCTGGCGATCGAGCTGGTCAGCAAGTTCACCGAGGGCGCGTGGCTGGTCGTGCTGGTCATCCCGCTGCTGGTGCTGCTGTTTACCCGCATCCGGGCCAACTACGACCGGATCGGCGCGCTGCTTGAGCTGGGGCAGATACCGGACCCGCCGGAGCGGCTGACGTCGCTTGTCGTGGTTCCAGTGGGCGGCATGTCCAGGCTGACCAAGGAGGCCATCTCCGCCGCGCTCTCGCTGGGCGATGAGGTTGTCGCGGTGACCGTCTGTTATGCCGAGCCCGAGGAGGAACGGGTCCGCGCGAGCTTCCGTGAGCAGTGGGAGGAGTGGCATCCGAACGTGCCGCTGATCACCCTGCACACGCCACACCGGTCACTGGCCCCCCCGATCGTGAAGTACTTGCGCACACTGGAGCAGGAGGAGCGCTACGAGCGGCTAGTCGTGCTGATCCCAGAAGTGCAGCCGGCCTCGCCATGGCAGTGGGTCCTGCACAACCAGCGCGGCGTCGTGCTCGACCGGGCCATCAGGCAGGGCACGGAGGACGTGGTGATCTGCCGGCTGCGCTTCCGGCTGGCGCACCTAGCGCCAGACGAGCAGCCTGAGTCCTCGACTCACCGGTCATGAGGTAGCTGACTCGGCGGGGTCCGGGCCCGGCTGGTAGCGGTAACCCATGCCTGGCTCGGTGAGCAGCCAGCGGGGCCGGGCCGGGTCGGGCTCCAGCTTGCGCCGCAGTTGAGCCATGTAAAGGCGGAGGTTGCCGGCCGCGTCCGCGTATCCCGGTCCCCAGACCTCGGCGAGCAGTTGACGCTGGCTGAGCAGCTTGCCCGGGTTGCGCAGCAGCACCTCGAGCAGGTGCCACTCGGTGGGGGTGAGCCGGATGTCCCGGCCCTCTGGGGAGTCCGCGGCGGGGGAGCCGCCAGCCTGACCAGCGGGGGAGTTCCTGGCCTCGGCACTGGGGGAGCCACTGGGGGAGCCACTAGCCGGGCCGGGGTCGCGGGTGACGCGCTTGGCGGCGAGGTCGACGACCAGGTCGCCGAGGCGGACCCGGGGCTGGTCGTCCGCGGTCCCGGACCGGCGCGCGGCCGCGCGCATCCGGGCCAGCAGTTCTTCCATGGCGAACGGCTTGGTGACGTAGTCGTCGGCGCCCGCGTCCAGCGCTTCGACCTTGTCCATGCTGTCGGCCCGGCCGGACAGCACGATGATGGGCGCCGTGGTCCAGCCGCGCAGCCCCTCGATGACCTCGACCCCGTCCAGGTCGGGCAGGCCTAGGTCGAGGATCACCAGGTCCGGCGGGTGCCGCGCGGCCGTCTCCAGGGCCTGCGCACCGGTCGCCGCCGTGTCTACCTCGTAGCTGCGTACCCGCAGGTTGATCCGCAGTGCGCGGAGGATCTGCGGTTCATCATCCACAACGAGGACCCGGGTCACCTGATCAAGCGTGCCAGGCTCAGCCGGCATCTGCGCCGTCTCCCCCCGCGGCGGCGCTGGTGGCACCGTCCCGCTCGCGGTAACCGGGTTCTCCCGGGTCCTGGCCGTCGGGCTCGACCACCGCGGGCAGGGACAGAGTCATGGTGAGCCCGCCGCCGGGGGTCTCCTCGGGCTCGAGCGTGCCGCCCATGGCTTCGGTCAGCCCGCGTGAGAGGGCCAGGCCGAGGCCGACGCCAGTGGTGTTGTCCGTGTCTCCCAACCGCTGGAATGGCACGAACATGCGGTCACGGTCCCGTTCAGGGATGCCAGGGCCGCGGTCGACCACCCGCAGTTCGACACGGTCGCGCAGGACGCTCGCGGTCAGCAGGGGGGGTGATCCCGGCGGTGAGTACCGCAGCGCGTTCCCGGCCAGGTTGACGACGACCCGCTCCAGGATGCCCGGGTCCACCCGGACCGCGGGCAGCGTGTCAGGGATGTCCACCACGACCGCCTTTCGGCCGATACCCAGGTCATCGAGGGCGCGGGCGACGATGTCATCGAGTCCGGCGGGCCGGGGGAATACGGCCAGCGCCCCGGCCTGCAGCCTGCTCATGTCGAGCAGGTTGTCCACCAGGTGGGCGAGGCGGTCGAGGGATTCGTCGGCGGTGGCGAGCAGTTCGTTGCGGTCCTCCGCGCCCCACTGGATGTCGGCGGAACGCAGGCTGGTCACTGCCGCCTTGGCTGATGCCAGCGGGGTGCGCAGGTCATGGGAGACCGCCGCGAGCAGCGCCGTCCTCATCCGGTCGGCCTCGGCGATGGGCCTGGCTGCCTCGGCCGCCGCGACCAGCCGTTGCTGCTCGAGCGCGACCGCGGCGTAGGCGGCGAACGCGCCGAGGACCCGGCGGTCATCCGCGGGGAGGGTTCGCCCCCGCAGTGCCAGCGTGAGCGTCTCCGTCACGGGGACCTCGACGTCCGCGTCCTCGGGCCTGCGCAGTGCTGGTTTACCGGGGGGCGGCTCGCCGGAATGCGCCACGGCCTGCCATTCGGCCGTGGGGCCGCGCTGGGCGTTGCCCTGGCCCGCGTGGCACTCCAGGAGCGTCACGGACTCCATGCCGAATGCCTCGCGTACCCGGTCGAGCACAGCCGCGAGGGCCTGCTGGCCGCGCAGGATGCTGCCCGCCGTGGTGACCAGGAGCTCAGACTCCGCGTTGGCCCGGGCCGCCTGACGGGTGCGCCGGGCAGCGGTGTCCACCACCGTGCTGACCACCAGCCCGACCGCGATGAAGACCACGAGCGCCAAGACATTGTTCGTCTCGGAGATGGTGAACTTGTGGATGGGCGGGGTGAAGTAGTAGTTGAGCAGCAGGGACCCGGCGATCGCTACCAGCACCGCCGGGACGAACCCGCCCACCAGGGCCACCGCGATGACCGCTACCAGGAACGCGAGCACGTCGCTAGTCAGGTTCAGGTTGCCGCGTGCGCTGGTCAGCGCGAGCGTGAGCAGCGGGGCCAGGACAGCGCCGAGTACGTAGCCCGCCAGCCGGCGGCGCAGGGTGAGGCCGCCGTGGGACCGCGGTAGGCCGCGGCCGCGGCCCATCCGGGAGTGGGTCACGATGTGCACGTCAATGTCGCCGGAGCCGCGCATGGTTCGCATGCTGACCCCGGGCCCGGTGAGCAGGGCGGATAGCCACGACCGGCGGCTCGCGCCGAGCACCAGCTGGGTGGCGTTCTCGGCCCGCGCGAAGGTGAGCAGGGCGTCGGGGATGCTGTCGCCGATCACCTGGTGATAGGTGCCGCCGAGCGACTCGGCGAGCCTGCGCTGTGCGGCCAGTTCCGCCGGGTTGGCACCGGTCAGCCCATCGGACTTGGTGACATGCACCGCGAGCAGGTCGCCGCCCGTGGACCGCGCGGCGATCCTGGCCGCGCGGCGGATCAGCGTCTCACCCTCCTGGCCGCCGGTGAGCGCCACCACTACCCGTTCCCGCGCCTCCCAGGTGCCGTGGATGTCGTGGGCGGCCCGGTAGCGCTGGAGTCCCTCGTCCACCTTGTCGGCCAGCCAGAGCAGGGCCAGTTCGCGCAGTGCGGTCAGGTTGCCGGTGCGGAAGTAGTTAGTCAGCGCGGCATCGATTTTCTCCGGCGGGTAGATGTTCCCGTGCGCCATCCGGCGGCGGAGCGCCTCCGGCGTCATGTCGACCAGCTCGACCTGGTCGGCGGCGCGGACCATGGCGTCCGGGACCGTCTCCCGCTGCGGCACGCCGGTGATCTTCTGGACCACGTCGTTGAGCGATTCCAGGTGCTGGATGTTGACCGTGGAGATCACGTCGATGCCGGCTTCCAGCATTTCCTCGACGTCCTGCCAGCGCTTGGCGTTGCGCGAGCCGGGCACGTTGGTGTGCGCGAACTCGTCGACGAGTGCGATCTCGGGCCTGCGGGCGAGCACGGCGTCGACGTCCATCTCCTCGAAGAACGTGTCACGGTAGGCCAGCCGGGCCCGCGGTATGACCTCCAGCCCGTCAAGGAGCACCGCCGTGTGCGGCCGCGCGTGGGTCTCCACGAACGCCACGACCACGTCGGCCCCGCGCTCGAGACGCCGGTGACCTTCGCCGAGCATGGCGAAGGTCTTGCCGACCCCGGCGGCGGCGCCGAGATAGATCCGGAGCTGTCCCCGCTCCTGCTGGCTCATGGTCTCCTCGTCAGAGAAAATTCCTGCTCAGTAGCAGTGTGCCAAGCGGCCTGGCCAGAGCGCACGTCCGGGTCTTGGGGTCCCGGTAGCGGCGGCGCCCCGGGGGATGACCGCTGCCCCTACCGGGAGGAGACCCGCGGATAGCGGCCCGGGGGTTGCCTTCATCCGCCCCGGACCGTTGGGGTGGTGCAGCCGGTCGCGTTTGGGCTGTATATCCCATATTGATCGGACGGCGCCCCGCGCTGCGGGCACCGTAACGAGATTCATGCGCGCCGCGGCTGAATACATACGTGTTCCATGCGCCCCGGGCCCTGGTAAGCGCTCGCGCATGGATGTCGTCAGGAATCGTGGTGTCAGCGCCCGGGTGCTGTTAGCCCAGGCCCGCGTGCCTGGCCCGGATGGTTGACTTGGGCAGTCACTCGCTCCGGATCCGGGAGGTGCCGTCGTGGCTGGCTGGCTGCAGACCGCTGTCGTGATCGCCGTCGTCGTTGCGCTGCATGTGCCGCTGGGGGATTACATGGCGCGCACGCTGGGCTCCGGGCGGCGCTGGCGAGCTGAGATGGTCCTATACCGGTGCTGCGGGATCGATCCGGACGCCGAGCAGCGCTGGCCCGAGTACCTGCGGTCGCTGCTGGCGGTGTCCGTGGCCGGTGTTCTGGGGCTGTACCTGCTGCTGCGGGCCCAGGCGTGGCTGCCGTATTCGCTGGGTCATCCGGGCATGAATCCGGCGCTGACCTTTGACACGGCGGTCAATTTTACGACCAATACGAGCTGGCAGAACTACTCAGGAGAGGCGGCGCTCGGGTACCTGGCGCAGGCGGCCGGGCTAAGCACGGAGGCGTTCCTCAGCGCGGCGGTGGGCCTGGCCGCTGCGCTCGCGCTGATCCGCGGGCTGGTGCGGCGTGAGACGGACCGGGTGGGAAATTTCTGGGTTGACCTGACCCGGAGCGTTATCCGCCTGCTGCTTGCCGCTGGCGCTGGTGCCCTGTCACTCGGCCCACTCGCCGAGGGATTGCACTGAGGAATCGGAGGTAGGGATGGCTCGTTTCCTGTCCAGGGACCGGATTGCGATCGCGGCCGCGCTGCTCGCCCCGCTCGCGGCGGCGGCGGTCGTGCTGCCGGTCCGGGCGAGCTGGTCGAACACGAACGTGGCACTGGTCCTGGTGGTGGTCGTGGTCGCGGTAGCCGCGATCGGTAACCGCGTCGCCGGCGGGGTAGCGGCGGTGTCGGCCGCTGCTTGGTTCGACTTCTTCTTCACCCGGCCCTACCAGCAGTTCAGGATCACCAGGTCAGCGGATGTGCAGACCGCCGTCCTGCTGCTGCTGGTGGGCCTGGCGGTATCCCAGCTGGCCGCGCACGCCCGCCGCCTGCGGGTGATCACCATTACCGACGCTGGTTACCTCACGCAGATCCACGAGGCCGCCGAGCTGGCCACCTCGCCTGGAGGGCCCGACGCGGTCGTTGACTACGTGAAGGAGCAGCTCACCAGTGTGCTGGGACTGGAAGGGTGCCGCTTCGAGTACGGATCCCTGCTCGGTCATCCGCCACGCCTCGAGCCGGACGGCACAGTGACGAGGGGTCACCAGCGCTGGGACGTCGAACGATGGGGACTTCCCAGGGAGGAGATCGAGTTGCGCACCTTCGGCAACGGCCAGTTCCACGGGCGGTTCATGCTCCAGCCGAAACCGGATTCGGTGCCATCCCGGCGAGCGCGTCTCGTCGCGGTGACCCTGGCCGACCAGGCCGGGCGCGCATTCGGTACCGGTGGGACCACTTCCGGCGACGACTGACGAACCAGCCCGCCGGCCCGGCGCCGCCGAGGGCCGAGGTTCCGCCGCCCGGCCCCGCCGTGCCTTCCTGGACGCCGCAGGCATGCCGGACGTTACTCCTGTGCGGTGCTCGCAGCACGCTCGTGTCCGGTGAGCCGGGAGTCAGCCGTGAGCACGGCCTCGTACCGGCGCCGGATGTCTTCCCGGTCCGCTGCCTCGGGTACTGAGCGCTCACTGGCCCGCTGGATCATGGCGGCCTGGTCCAGCAGCACCCGGCGCTGCCCGGCGCTGGACGTCTCGGCCATGATCTTTGTGAGCGCCTCGAGCTGGCGGATCATCACAGCGGGCATGCCGTGGCTGGCCTGGCGGATCTTCTCGAACGCGCGCTGCACGAGGCGTTCGTGGCTCGGCTCAGCCGTGATGACCCGGATGAACCCGTGGCTGTCGCGGTGCACCCGCGCCGGATGCCACCGGTCCGTGATCTTGCACAGGCTGTCACCAAGCCAGTCGATGCAGGTCAATGCCGTGAAGGTGTCATTGACGGCAGGCGACAGCGCACGGATGGCGATCTCGACGAGCTGGTCGATGCCGAAGGAGATGTCCTGTGTGAGCGTCCGGTAGGGCCCCGTGATGTGCGCGTGCCCCAGCGCGTCGCTCACCCGTCCGGCGGCCTCGGGCGGCCAGACCACGGCGAACGGATGACCCTGGACAAGGAAATGCCCAGGCCGGTAGTCCAACGAGATGACCGCGTCCGCCTCGGCGGCGAACTGCACGAGGCTCCGGTGCCGGATGAACTGCAGATAGCCGCTCGCGGGCGCCCGGACCACCCCGTTGCCTTTCTCCATACGGGCGATCAGTTCCGCCGATGAGGGGCCGCTCTCCCTGCCACCCGCGAGCCCAAGCTGGCTGTCCGGGCCGCCCTGAACGTCAGTCGCCTCGGACAGGTCGCGCGCGATGCTGGCGATCACCTGCGGCAGCTGAATCGACGTCGCCGTGTGATGGATGAAGTAGATCAGCACGCCCATGTCGGCGACCATCAGCGCCAGCGTCACCGTGACGCCGACGTGCGGCACGAAATCCCCGCGGGAGCCCGGGCCGATCGAGACGAGGACCAGCACGGCGTACACGAACGTCGCCACGAAGGTCCCGAGCGTCAGCTGGGTGCCGCGGTCACGGATGAAGTTCCGCAGCATCCTAGGCCCGAACTGGGTGGACGCGAGGGTGAGGGTGACCAGGATGATCGAGAATACGACGCCGACCACCGTGATGACGGCGGCGGCGATCGCGGTGAGGATCTGCCGGGCGGCGTCGGCGGTACCACTGATCACCCAGGAGGGGAGACCGAAGTCGCCGCGGTAGGCGGCACGATCCAGGCTCAGCGTGGCGCCGAAGAGCATGAGGGCCGCGAGGACCTCGATCCCCGGGACCAGCCACAGGTTGGTGCGGAGGACGTCCGAGCGCCAATGGGCGCCAAGTGCCGATGACGAACTACGACGATGCATGATGAGCCCTTGCCTTGAGCGTTGCCAAACAGGCTTCCCGGCTCACCTGGGCCTGACCGTACCGCGCGCTGGCGAGAAGGGCTCAGGGCTGGTAGCGGTAGCCCATGCCGGGTTCGGTGAGCAAGTGCCGAGGCCTGGATGGGTCTTCCTCCAGCTTCCGGCGCAGCCTGGCCATGTGGTAGCGCAGGTAGTTGGTGCTGTGCTCGAAACCTGGTCCCCACACTTCCTGGAGCAGCAGCCGGGATCCGACCAGCCGTCCCGGGGAGCGCAGCATGATCTCCAGCAGCCGCCACTCGGTGGGAGTCAGCCGCACCACCCCGGTGCCGTCGGTCACCGTGCTGTCCACCACCGTGTTGTCCACCACCGTGTGCGCGGCGAGGTCGACCACGCATCGCCCGATCCTGACCCGCGACGCGTGCGGGGCGGACTCGTCCCTGCGGAGCACGGCCCGCAGCCGGGCGAGCAGTTCCTCCATGGAAAACGGCTTGGTGACGTAGTCATCCGCACCCGCGTCCAGGGCGCCGATCTTGTCCGCTGACCCGGTACGGCCGGAGAGCACGATGATCGGCGCCCGTGACCAGCCGCGCAGTTCGCGGATCACCTCGACGCCGTTCACATCGGGCAGGCCCAGGTCGAGGATGACGGCGTCCGGCGGCCGCCTGGCCGCCTCGGCCAGCGCCGCGCGGCCTGTCGCCGCGGTGGTGACGTCGTAGCTGCGGGCGCGCAGGTTGATCAGCAAAGCCCGGAGCATGGCGGGTTCGTCGTCCACGATGAGGACGCGGGTCGCCGGAGCCGCCGCCGCCGCGGGTCCGGCCACGGGCCTGGGTGCTGCCTTGGGTGCCGGCCAAGGCCGGGGTGCCGGCGAGCCGTGCTGGCCGCCGGCACCCTCGTCTGGAGCCACTGCATGCATTCGTTCAGCTCAGGGTGCTGGGAACTTTTGGTTGAGCGCGATGTTGAGGTTGAGCACGTTCACCCGCGGCTCGCCCAGGAAGCCGAGTGTGCGGCCCTGGGTGTACTGATTGACCAGCGCCATGATCGCTGCCGGGCTGGCGTGCCTCGCTGTCGCTACCCGGTTCAGCTGTATGGCGGCGTTCTGTGGCGAGATGTAAGGGTCAAGCCCCGAGGCCGATGCGGTCACCGCGTCCGGCGGGATCTGGGAGATCTTGACGTGGTCGAACGCCGCGATCTGCTTCTGGCGCTGCTTGATCAGCGTCACCAGCGCCGGGTTGTCCGGGCCCAGGTTGGACGCGGCCGAGAAGCCCGGGTCGCAGCCGTAGTCGGTCTTCGAGGCCGAGTTGACCGCGGCGGACGGGCGCGGCTGGAAGTACTGCGGCAGCGGGTTGCCCTTGGCGTCCACGAACTCCTGGC